>JAUMXP010000056.1 GCA_030529125.1 Eubacteriales bacterium
CTTGACGAAAACGCTGATGATACTGATCTTGTTAGAAAGTATCTATTCCACTCTTTTGATAAACTCCTTGATATAAGAATAGAAGGAGAAAACATTGAAAAAATAACATATCAAATGAACAACGGTTCACTTACAAGCTATACAACAAAAGCTATTGACACAAATACAACTGAGTATCATCTTAACAACACAACAGGTGGCACTCAATCACAAATCACAATTGATTATGATAAGCAAAATAACACCAGTTTTTTTCTAAACCCCATCAACAGTAGCATTGACCACTACAACTATGAAAACGAAATGTTATGGGCAATAAAAGATACAGGAGAAATCACTGATACCACCATTGACACTATATATGGCACTGATGGTGAAATAATCGATTACTCATCAAACGAAATCATCGGTAGTGGTTTTAAAGATGCTCAAACTCTTGCTACAGAAGATGAAATAGAAAAATTAAGAGAATATGTCAAAAATAATGATATGATAGGTTTTCATAACTATCAAAACCAAGTTTTTAAACGAATAATCGAGAATATAACTTTAGATGTCACAATCACTAAAACAAATGGCGACACTGAAACAAAAACTTTGGAGTTTCTGTACACTCCAGAACCTTTTAGAAAATCTCAACTTGCATACTATGACACAACCAAGTCAGTAACAATGTCAGCAGGCACGCTCAGCGCAAAAATCAGAAAGTAAGTTTGAATAATTAAAGACTTTCTCTGACAATTAATAGCGATAAACCAAAAGAAAAACGTGTATATTCAAACACGAAAGACAGCTGTCACTCAAAAAATAAATAAACATGCAAAAATGCAGGAGAATTACTCTCCTGCATTTTTAATTTGCTAAATATTAATTAAGCTTTGTACCGCAATATACACAGAAATTCATATCAGCAGATAACTTATGCTGACATGAAGGGCAGATTTTCACTGTTGGTATGTTCTCATCGACTTCAGGCTGAGGCTGTGGTGTATACGGCTGTGCTTGTGGGATGTAAGGCTCTGCTTGTACTTCAGGTACAGCTCCCTGTGGTATGTATGGTGTAGCATTTGGTATGTATACAGGTGCTTGTGGCTCATAAGGAACCACTTCAGGTGTATACGGCTGTACATCAAGTTGTGGCCGCTCGATAGTTTCAGCGACAACTACCTCTTCTAGTGGGGCCGGCACAGCATCTTCAACTACTGTTGGCGGGATAACTTCTTCTACTACAATTTCTTGTTCAACCGCTTCTACAGGTGTAGCGACTACTTCTGGTTCTTCAGTCACAACAGCTGTATCAACTGATGACTCTTTGTTATCTACTACTTTTGCACCACAATACTTACAAAAAACAGCTTCAGCCTTTAAACTAGCACCGCAGTTAGAACAAACAACAGACAAAATAGGTGCAGATACAGCAGGCGTATCTTCTTTAGCTACAACTACTACAGCTTCATTTTTTGCTTTTGCTCCGCATTTTGTGCAGAAAGAAGAACTCTGCTTCATATCAGCACCACAGTTGTTACACTTCACAATACCTTTGATAAGTCTTATTTGTTCGCAGAGCATATCAATTTTACCTATTGATGAATCAATGCGTTCAACAATAGCACTAAACTCAGTATCTGTATTACCTGCATATTTTTCATAATATGCTACTCCTAATTCATAAAATACATCAATAGCAACATCTGCTTCACTTTTCACCATACCCTTTAATCTGACAACTTCAGGTGAGTCATTATCATCAGGTAAAAAATATTTTGTATATGAATCAACTTTTGACATAGCGCTATCTCCCTTGCTTAATACTATAATAAAATAATAACACTATTTTTCTGCTTTTCAACAATAAATTTGAAATAATTCAAAAAAATAACCCTGTCCGTTAAGACAGGGTTTCATTGATATTATAACGGCATATCCTGCTGTGAACAAACCTCTAAAACAAAGGAATTGCTCCAAAAACCAGGCTTCATCCATACTTTAGTATATGCAATACGATGTTCAGGAGAAAGATTGAATACAAGGTCATTACATCTACGATTCATGCCAGTTGCAATATGAAGGTTATATGAACCATATTTTAATGGGAAACAAAGTGTTTCTTTATTGCCGATGTGGCCATAAGGCTCACCATTAATATAAATACCGAATCCGCCTGCAATACCGAGCGGAGAACCTTTACGATAAAGATAAATCGCTGCATCTTCAGGAAAAACTAAAGGCTGTTTGCATCTTGGACATATAGAGCCAGGAACACCGTTTACAACCTCACCACATGAACATTTCACACGTAAATTAGCCATAATTATACCTCCTATTATTTATATTAATTTTATCATCTGTGTAAAAGCATGTCAATAAAACTATCGAAAAAAATCAGTTTTTGACAATACGCTTTGTCTTCCATTTACCACCTTTGAAACGAATAAACATTAATACACCGCGTAGTATCTCATCTGCAGCTAATGCTATCCATAATCCGTATATTCCCATCTCAAATACTACAGCAAACAAATAGGAACCGAAAACGCTTACAGCCCACATAGAGAATATAGCGCAACTCGTCGGAAAATAGACATCGCCCGCACCACGCAGGGTTGCTATCAAAACCAAATTTGATGTGCGTCCGAACTCAAGCGCACAGTTAAGTAGTAAAAGACCAGTACCTAACTCTATTACTTCTGGATTATCGGAAAATATACTTATCAAAGGTTCTCTGAAAAACACACCCAACACACACGAAACTGCTGTGATTATCAGTGCGTTTCTGTACGCTTTCAAGCCGCCTTTGTAGGCTTCATCCATCTTGTTAGCACCGACCAGATGCCCTGTGATAATCTGAGAAGCTTGTCCTATCGACACAGCGAATATGTAAAAAAACATAGTTATATTCTGTACATATGTTTTTGCAATCAACTCGCTCTCACTGAGGTATACAAGTACCATTGAGGTGATAACAAGTTGAGATACATTATATAGAAATGTCTCAAGTGCTGACGGCACACCGACTTTAATAATATCCTTTATGTCTTTGAACGGAAATGGTTTTAAGAGCTTGAATATCTTGATGTTCTCTATCTTTACAAATAGTATTATCGCTAAAACTATAGTACCTAAGATTCTTGAAAAAGACGTAGCCAGAGCTACACCTGTGACACCCATTTTCGGCACAAGCAATATATCAAGTCCTGTGTTGATTATATTCATACCAACTGTCACAAACATAGAGATACTGGTTAATCCGTGATTGCGAACAATAACCGCCATTGAACTCAAAAGTGCTTGAAAGAACAAGCATCCGCCAACAATAGAAAGATAATCCCCAGCAAGCGTCAGCAACTCCCCTTCTGCGCCAATAAAAGAAAGAATATCTCCACTAAAAATCACAAGCAGTACACTGATTATGATACCGAAAATCAAGTTGAACAAAATAGAAATCGCAGCAATTCTAGATGCACTCTCTTTTTTCTTTGCACCCAGATACTGGGATATAAGCACCGCACTGGCGCCTGAAATAACAGTAAATACTATAGTGACAATGGACACCGACTGATTTGCCGTATTAACTGCTGATGCGGCAAGGTCGTTGTAGGAGCTCAGAATAAACACGTCCACAAAACCGAGTGTCATAAACAGCGCTGTTTCAACAAATATCGGCCACGCCACATTAAAAAGCTTGAGCTTTTTCATATATTTCCCCTTTAACTTTTCAAAATCACCTTGAATATATCACAGCAAAAACCAATAGTCAAACGGGATATATTGGTTTTTGCTACAAAAATCGCACAAAAATTTACAACATCATTGACATAACTTTTCGTTGTGATATTATCATCTATATATTAGCTTTTTGAATCTGCTGCATGAAGGGTGATATAAAATGAAGAAGTTTTTAGTTGTTGTAGATATGCAGAACGACTTTGTGGATGGTGCTCTGGGTACTAAAGAGGCCGTTAGCATAGTAAATAATGTGGTTGATAAAATCAATAATTTCGACGGCGAAATCTTCGCCACTTTTGATACTCATTTCGAAAACTATATGGACACAAGCGAAGGCAAGAACCTGCCTGTAGTACACTGTGTCAAAAACACGCAAGGCTGGATGCTCAACGAAAGCGTAGCACACGCTTTAGAGCTTAAAGGATATACTGCAGTTGAGAAAAACACTTTCGGTTCAATAAATCTGCCACAGCTTATAAAAAATGCTGCTGACGGTGACGATTTCACTGTGGAGCTTATCGGTCTATGCACTGACATCTGTGTAGTCAGCAACGCACTGATTATTAAAGCTAATTTCCCTGAAGCTGAGATTTTAGTCGATTCAGCGTGCTGTGCAGGTGTTACAGTTGATACGCACAATGCAGCTCTTGCTACAATGAGAAGTTGCCAGATCAAAGTAATATAATCAAGGAAGATTTTATGGATAACAAAATTTACAAACTAGGTATTATCGTCGGTCGTTTTCAGGTTTTTCACTCAGGCCACGAAGATATGATTAATACTGCAATAAGTCTATGCGACAAAGTAGGGATTTTTGTCGGCTCTTCTCAGGAGAGCAACACACTCAAAAACCCTTTTTCTTATGAAACAAGAGAGAAAATACTCAAGAAAGTTTTCTCTGACAAGGTGTCAGTATTCCCACTACCAGACATTGGTGTTGGCAACAACTCCACCTGGGGAGACTATGTGCTGAAAAACGTTAATGAGCGTTTCGGTTTTTCTCCTGACCTGCTGATTTCGGGTAAAGAATCGAGAAGAGTAGATTGGTTCGACAGTGTAAACGGCTTAAGTATTGCTGAACTGTATATCCCTAAAACAATTGATATATCTGCAACACAAATGCGTGAACACCTTATAAACAATGACTTTGAAGAATGGAAATCTTACACAAACAAAGAGTTGTGGGATGATTATCAGATGTTCAGAAATATCATTTGTGAGTGCAAAAACAACTTAGAAACAGATAGCATCTGATTATTAATTACATTTGATTTTAGCGGGAGTCTTAGGGCTCCCTTTTTCATTATTTTTACAGGTTTTCATACTAAACACAAAAAACAATGATGAAAAAAGATAGAAAACGATACAATTTTATACAATTTTCGATTTAGTGTTGCCTTTTTCTTAATAATATTATAAAATGATAGTATCTAGTATTATGTAATCAGAATACACAGCTTGATATAATACCATGGAGGATGAGGCGTGAAGAATTTATACAATACTATACTACCAAAATTCTCACGATTGCCTTTACTTATAGTTGTTGTTGTGGATTTGATGGCATATTATATTCCATCAAGACTTATTGTCACTGATTTTCCTAAACACGACCTTTCTCTCCCTATTGACAATATGATACCTTTTGTTCCGTTCTTTCTTTTATTTTATGTTCTTGCTTATCCTCAGTGGATCGGCGGGTTTATATATAATTGTAGAGAAAGTGCGAACTTATGTTATCGTATCGTCATGGCAGACCTTATCATGAAAATCATTGCTATGATGTTCTTCATTTTTCTGCCTACAGAGATTGTTCGTCCACCGATAACAGGAACCGGACTATTCGATCTTGGAACTCAGTTTATATATTTAGTTGATAATCCTGTTAACCTCTTCCCGTCATTACACTGTGCTATGAGCTGGTTGTGCTTCCGCGGTGCTATGATGATGGAACGCAAAAACTACTACTATATCGTAGGCAACGGAGTATTGACTATCCTTGTATTCGCATCGATAGTATTTATTAAACAACACTTCTTTATTGATATTTTTGCCGGAATTTTAGTTGCAGAGATTGGTCTGTTCCTGAGCTGTAAATGCAAATTATATCGTTTTATCGCTTTTATTCAGACTCCTTCTGCGAAGGCGCAACTAAAAAAAGATGCTGAAAAAACGGCTTAACCATCTAAGGACAGGTGACTTGTCTATATTATGAATGAAACAAAACAGAAACTAAAAACTAAAAAGAAAAATGACTCTCCGCTTACCGGAAAAAAACAATGGGTTTATATGCTTGTTTTCGTCATTATTGCGGTAATGAGTGTTAGTGCAATCCTGATGCAAAGCAAGGATTTTTCACTGGCAGATTTTGCAGACTATATTCAGGAAGCGTCCGTTCCCGAATTGATTGCTGCAGGCTTGAGTATGCTTGGGTTCATCTTCTTTGAAGGTGCTGCCTTGCTCTTATTGTGCAAAGCATTCGGCCACAAGCAATCTTTATGGCGCGGATATATCTATTCTGCATCTGATATTTATTTTTCTGCCATTACACCGTCAGCTTCTGGTGGTCAACCTGCAAGTGCTTACTTCATGATGAAAGACGGCATGAACAGCATGATGGTTGCAGCTTTGCTTGTTGCTAACCTGTGCATGTATATGTTGGCAATTGTAGTTATTGGCTTTGCTGTTTTCTTCTTCCGCTTTGACATATTCATGCAATTCGGATTAGGTTACCAGATTCTGATTGTTGTCGGTTTCCTAATTCAGGTTTTCTTACTTGTATTCTTCTATATGTTACTGAAAAAGGATCGTCTACTGCACCGTATGTGCAGCGCATTGATTAACTTCCTATGCAAAATACGAATCCTTCGAAACAAAGAAGGTAAGTTAAAGAAACTCGATGCATATATGAAAAGATACAAACAACACTCAGAGATTATATCAGGGCACAAAAAGACATTGTTCTTCTGCTTTGTGTTTAACTTATTGCAGCGAATATCACAGATTGCGGTTACGATGTTTGTTTATGCTGCTACCACCGGTAAGAGCATAATGGAATCTATTGATATATTCTTTGTACAGTGCTTTGTAACATTAGGTGCAAACAGTATGCCTATCCCTGGTGCTATGGGTGTTTCAGACATGCTTATGCTCGATGGTTATTCTACATATGTAGGTCAAGCAGATGCAGCTAACCTCGTGTTACTTTCAAGAGCATTTTCGTTCTATAGTTGTGTAATTATTTGCGGTGTATCAACCTTGATACAATATTTAGCAATCAAGAAACGGAGAAATTCAAAATGATCGGATATTACAATTATACTGTTATTCTAACCTATGCTTCTCTGCTATCTGCAGGACTTGGTATTGTTATTTCACTCAGCGGTGATGGTCACCCATATATCGGCACAATCTTCTTGTTAATCTGCGGTTTATTAGATGCTTTTGACGGACAGGTTGCCAGAACTAAAAAGGACCGTACACAGGCTGAACGTTCTTTTGGTATTCAGATTGACTCTCTTACCGATTTAGTTGCTTTTGGTGTTCTCCCTGCATGCATCGGTATGTCGCTTATTAATACAACACCTCTACTCAAAAGCTTCTTCGATATGCGTACAGAAAAGCCGATGTATATGCTGTTATGTGGTCTTCTTCTAGCAGTGCTCGTGCTTTACATTCTGGCTGCACTTATCAGATTAGCTTACTTTAACGTTCTTGAGGAAGATCGTCACAGAGCGGAAGGCGGCGGTAAAAACAAAGTTTATATCGGCCTGCCTGTAACAATTTCTTCACTCATTTTCCCTAATGTTATGTTGTTTAGATATATCTTCCCATCAGCTTCCGATTGGATCTCTGTTATTTATTTTGTAGTTGCTATTATTGTAGGCTTCTTATTCTTAGCAAAGGTCAAATTCCCTAAAGCTGGTGTACGTGGTATCATTATCATGGTTACTATTGGTTGTATTGAAACCGCTTTACTCATAGTAGCTCTGTGTTTAAAAGGAGTAGGATAAATGAGTGAAAAAGCGAAAGAAAGCGCTTCGCTACGATTTTTATATCACACTTTTATAGGCCGTCTCTTTTTGAAACTGCTCATAGCACGTTGGTTTTCAAAAATGTGTGGTGCTTTCTTAAACACCAGATTATCAAAAGTATTTATCAAAGGTTTTGTCAATAACAACAACATTGATTTATCTTTGTTTGAATCAGATAATTTCACATGCTTCAACGACTGCTTCTGCAGAAAAATCAAAGATGGTCAGCGTGCTATCCCTGAAGATGATAACGTTCTCTTTTCTCCATGTGATGCATTGCTCAGTGCTTATCACATAAAAGATGACACTGTCCTTGCTATCAAGCAAAGTGAATATACTGTTTCTTCTTTGTTACAAAACGAAGAACTCGCAAAACAATACCACGATGGTATTTGCCTTGTGTTCAGATTGTGTGTTAATCACTATCATCGCTACTGTTACCCTGCATCAGGTGTAAAGGGAGACAATATATTCATAAAAGGCAAGCTTCACACTGTGCGTCCTATCGCTCTTTCAAGCTGTCCGGTGTTTACCGAAAACTGCCGTGAATACACAGTTATCGATACTGACAAATTCGGTAAAATCGTTCAGATGGAAGTCGGCGCCATGATGGTTGGTAAAATTAAAAATCACCACCAAAGTGCTAAGGTTCAAAGAGGCACAGAGAAAGGCATGTTCCTGTATGGCGGAAGCACAATCGTTATGCTTTTAGAAAAAGACAAAGTTACTATCAACAAAGCTTTTTTTGAAGCTACAGAAAACGGAAATGAAGTAGACGTTGTCATGGGTCAGAGCCTTATTTAAAACCTCATGAAAAACATTAATTAGGGACACCTTAACGGTGTCCCCTTTTTTATCCAAATTTCTAATTATTATCACAAATTATCTAAGAAATAACTTATTTTTTGGTGTTTTAACACAGCAACGTATTTATGATGCTAGCATTATTTTATACTTCGTATAAATTTTTAGAAACAAGTTGCTCTGGCTCTCTAAACATGGTATAATAACTACAGTTCACTATAATGGTGAATTATATGTGATTTAACAGCGACCAATTTCGAACTCGAGTTGGCGCATATTTATCACCAAAGTACGTTAAATATATAACAATCTATGTTATTTGTTATTATAACAGGAGGAAAAAATGGACATCAAAGAATATCCAATTATCGACAGCGTTGAAGCGCTCGAAAAAACTATTGCAAAAATCAGAAAGACCCAGCAGATTTTCGCAACCTACACACAGGAACAGGTTGATAAAATCTTCTTAGATGCTGCTTCTGCTGCTAACAAAGCAAGAATCCCACTCGCTAAAATGGCTGTAGAAGAAACAGGTATGGGTGTTGTAGAAGATAAAGTTATCAAAAACAACTATGCATCTGAGTACATCTACAACGCATACAAGGACACAAAAACTTGTGGTGTTGTAGAGGAAGACAAGGCTTTCGGTACAAAGAAGATTGCTGAGCCAATCGGTGTTATCGCTGCTGTTATTCCTACTACTAACCCTACTTCAACTGCTATATTCAAGTGCTTACTTGCACTTAAGACTAGAAACGCAATCATCATCTCCCCTCACCCACGTGCAAAGAACTCAACTATCGCTGCTGCAAAGCTAGTGTTAGAAGCTGCAGTACAGGCAGGTGCACCAGAGGGTATTATCGACTGGATTGACGTTCCATCTTTAGATATGACAAACACAGTTATGAAAGAGGCTGACATAATCTTAGCT
>JAUMXP010000210.1 GCA_030529125.1 Eubacteriales bacterium
AGATTATAATAAGTCTTATATATCCTGTCAAATCTCTAAACCGATGGTATTAAGTCTAAATACTATGGGCTGATATTTGTTTAGCTTTTTTAAGCGTACTGTTTTATAATTCTTCCGTTTTATAAGCATGACAGTAGATGTCCTGTCATTAGTAAAGCCTTTTTTAATGTACCAAGTACATTACGCTGGACTATTAAACAATTATTTTCTGGTGAATACGGTATTTCGTCTTGATAACACTATAAACGCAATTTTTATACTATGTATTGAGTATATAGCTGATTAAATAGTTGCTGTGTTTTACACTTTCAGATGCCAAATATCCGCGTCAAAGGAATAAGACAATATGTAGTGAATTACCATTGATGGACAGTCTGGTACCCATATTTATAATATTTTTTGTTATTATAGGCAGGACAATAGCTATGCATAGTTTATAATATATACGACCACAAAAGAATCTATGATGATAAACAGTAGCGTTATAAAAATAAGTGACCGATTAGAAAAAACATCCGTCACTGCTTGTCTTTGCTTTTAGTTATTGATTTGGCGACATCTAATCTTTGCAGAACATGGGCTGGATGAGCAGAATAAAGAGCCCCGTTTATGTTCATAATTTCATCGAATAGAACTGATTCCGTAGTTAGTGGACATTCGAAGTAGACCTTCTAAAGCAAAATTGGTTAGAAAGATAAGCACCCAGAATTATGTCTGTACCTTAAAAAAGATAAGTAAACCGCACTGAGGATAGTTACATATATACTTATCATACAAGGAGATCAGCTATGAATATTGCGGTGGCAGGAACAGGATATGTAGGACTATCCTTGGCTGTACTTTTGAGCAAACACAATAATGTAACGGCAGTAGATATTATTGCAGAGAAAGTAGAAATGATAAATCGGTGGATCTGCCCAATTCAAGATAAGTATATTGAAAAGTATTTTTCTGAAGCAAAGGCGGGAGAACGAGAACTCCACTTAAGGGCTACCACAAACGGAGCAGAAGCATATAGAAATGTTGATTATGTAATAATTGCTACTCCAACAAACTATAATCTGCAGAAGAATTCTTTCGATTGTACTGCTGTTGAATCCGTAATTGACATGGTATTAAAGAGCAATGACCGTGCTATCATAGTTATTAAATCTACGATTCCTGTCGGCTACACAGAAAAAGTTCGTAAAAAATACGTTACAGATAGAATTATTTTCAGCCCTGAGTTTCTCCGAGAATCCAAGGCCTTATATGATAATCTGTACCCAAGCAGGATCATTGTAAGCTGTGATAATTCAACTAAATATGCTGCTAAAATTTTTGCACAACTGCTACAGGAAGGTGCGGAGAAGCCAGATATTGACACCCTCTTTATGGGCTTTACAGAAGCGGAAGCGGTAAAACTCTTCGCCAACACTTATCTTGCCCTTCGCGTTAGTTTCTTTAATGAGTTGGACACTTATGCTGAGATGAAGGGCTTAAATACGTTTCACATTATTAACGGCGTTTGTCTCGATCCTCGTATTGGTTTCCACTATAATAATCCGTCCTTCGGTTTTGGTGGTTATTGCCTTCCTAAAGACACAAGGCAACTCCTCGCTAACTATGAGGATGTTCCGGAAAATTTAATCCAGGCAATTGTTGATAGTAATCGAACAAGAAAAGACTTTATCGCTAATCGTATTTTAGATATAGTGAGGTTTAACAACTGTACAGGCGATTCCATGTGGAATGCAGAGAAAGGCCGCTCGATTACAATTGGCGTTTATCGACTTACGATGAAAACGAACAGCGATAACTTTCGCCATAGTAGTATCCTGGGTGTAATGAAGCGTATCAAAGCTAAAGGGGCAACGATTATCATCTATGAGCCTGTGCTACCCGATAGGACAAACTTTTGGGGTTCTCCTGTAGTCAATGATATTGATAAGTTTAAACGTAGCTCGGATGTAATTATTGCAAATAGATATGACCATATTTTGGATGATGTTGAGGAGAAGGTCTATACACGAGATTTGTTCAGAAGAGATTGATAATAAAAGGTGTGTTTACTGCGTCTAAGTAATTATTTTGGATACCTTAATGAGGAATAGGTAGTGTAAAATATTCTGTGTAAACCCCTTGGATCAATATATTATTTTGCCGTAAGCGATTAATAGTTGGGCGGTTCGACATAGCCAACCACCTATAGCACAATGG
>JAUMXP010000057.1 GCA_030529125.1 Eubacteriales bacterium
TTACACCCAGCGTGTCAGCAGCTCTATCTAGAGTTTTAGCGAATTTTACGATTTTCTGTGTCTGACAAACTGACGCAAGCATCGAGATAGGAGTAACCGCGATTCTCTTGTTGATAATCGGGATACCGTATTCTTTGGAGATGTCTTCGCCTGTTTTGACAAGGTCTTTAGCGTATCTGCAGATTTTGTCGTAAACCTTGTCGCATGCCTTGTCTATATCTGAGTCGATACAATCAAGAAGTGAGATACCCATAGTTACAGTACGAACGTCCAGATGCTCATTCTCAATCATATTTATGGTTTCGAGTATGTCTTTAGTTTCAATCATGTTAAGTCTCCTTAATCAGATTTTGTGCATTGAATTGAAGATGTCTTCGTGCATTACGTGAACTTTAACGCCCATTTCTTCGCCAACTTCGTCGAGCTTTCTTGTAAGTTCGTCGAATGGTACTTTAGAGTCCTTGATGTCAGCGAGCATAATCATAGCGAACAAGTCCTGCATAACGCTTTGAGTTACTTCGATGATGTTGATTCCCTGCTGAGCACAAGCAGAAGAAACTTTAGCTAAAATACCTACAGTGTCTTTACCTAAAACAGTGATAACAGCTTTCATAAAAAACCTCCAAAATGTTTATAAAATACACAAAATATTATACTCCTCAAATTACAAAAAGTAAAGAAAACAATGCACAATATATATTAGTATTTATCTTATTTTTTATATATATTTAAGAATAAAATTATAACCACCAGTTAAACGGGTGGTTTGCCATACCTCTGTAAGGGACTATTATAGGCTCAACCACTAGGGTGCTGAATTGTGATATTGCATTACTTACACTACAACCTGTAAACGGTCAAAAAGCCTTCCCCTTGAGGAAATTCCCCTTATAGGGGAAATGTCGCATAGCGATAAAAGGGTTGCCGTTCCTGCTAAGGAAAAGGTGCTGAGCTCCTGCGAAGCGGATGAGGTGGAAAGTATTATGCTTTATTTTATTAGAAACACTTTGTGTTCTACACCTCATCAGTCACCTTTGGCGACAGCTTCCCCTCAAGGGGAAGCCTTGTTGTGCCCCGCTAAATTATCTTCCCCTCAGTATATTTTTTGCTTATTTCAACGCTTAAAGGCAAAAAAGAAGAAGCGACTGAGAGTAGTCGCTTCTTGCTAATATAGAATTATTTTATTGAATTAAAGCTTGTATCACAGTTCTTTTGCAAGCTCTTTTATGTATTCTCGAAGTCCTTCTTTGACCTCGTCGTGTGTAAGACCTACGTCGATAGAAGCCTTTAAAATACCGAGCTTGTTGCCCATGTCGTAACGCTTGCCTGAGTATTCAACGGCGGTCATACCGACAGTAGTAGCTAATTCGCGCATAGCGTCAGTCAGCTGAATCTCACCGCCGGCACCAGGCTGAGTGTGCTCGAGAATGTCGAAAATCTCAGGAGGGAGTACACAGCGACCCTGCACAGAGAAGAGTGACATAACCTGTTCGTCAGTCTGTGGCTTTTCTATCATGTCAGTACACTTATATATGTTGTCTTCGATGTGTTCTACTTTGAGCGAGCTGTACTTGTAGATGTCTGTTTGTGCTACTTTCTTAACACCTAGAACACCCTTGCCGTGCTTGCCGTAAGCATCGATAAGCTCTTTGGTAGCAGGCACATCGCCGATAATAACGTCATCACCGAACAGTACAACGAACGGCTCATCACCGACAAAGGTCTTAGCTCGTGAAACAGCGTGACCCAGACCTTTAGTTTCAATCTGGCGGATATATGAGATATTAGCCATATTGTGAATGTCTTTGATAGAGTTTAGTAAGTCAGTTTTGTTGCCTTTTTCAAGGTTTTCTTCAAGCAGTGGAGTGCGGTCGTAGTGGTCCTCAATGATACCCTTACCACGGTTAGTGATAATCAGAATATCAGTGATGCCTGAGTTAACAGCTTCTTCGACGATATACTGGATAGAAGGTTTGTCAACGATAGGGAGCATTTCTTTAGGCATTGCCTTTGTAGCAGGCAGTACTCTGGTGCCCAGACCAGCTGCAGGGATAACAGCTTTAGTAATTTTCATAATGTTCTCCTTAGTAAAAATACGCTGGCAGATATGTCAGAATGACATAAGAGATTAATAGTGATATTGCGATTGATATATTCACACCGCCGCTTTTCTGAAGCTTAGGCTCAAGCTGTGACGGTTCACTAACATTGTTTTTGATTTTATTGATTTGTTTTTTGCAGTGTTTGAAGTACATTCTGTTAACATTAAAACCGATAATAAGTGCTATGCCTATTAGCGAGAACTCCAAGAACACACTCAAGAAAAACATGATCATATCATAAGTCCCTAAGTTCCCGATATGATTGAAGATTGCGTTGATGTCGGTCTTTGTATATGCCTGTGAGATTTTCTCCAGTACACCGCTGCTCTGCAGATAATAGGAGAGATAGGTAGTGAAAATAATGATAGCTACCTGAATTGCTGTGATAAGAGCGCCTATCTTGTACATCTTTCTGTACAGCAGGTACGCACCACCGAACAAAGCACCGCAAAAGCTGAATTTGGATCTCGAGATAGATTTGATATTGTTAAAAACTCTGCAGAAGTACGCTGTGTTCTGTTTTACGTACTTAGCAGCTTCTGATACAGTGACACCGTCACCTAAGTCAGTCTCAGGGTCGATACCGCCTAAAGGGTCGAATATAACAACATTCTGTCCGTTTGTATATGGTGCGGAGTTCTGGTTGCTAGCCTGATTTCTCGCTGCCTGACCGTATGCAGGACCTGTGCTTTGAGTATGATTGTTATTGTTGTTAGTGCTTTCGTGCAGAGCACCACCGCAACGTGAACAGAAGAAAGCACTGCCAGGGTTCTTAGCGCCACAGTGTTTGCAGGCTATGATAGAGTAATCCTCGTCGTCAATGTCTGCTGTGTTTTCAGCGTTGTCTGTATTGTCTGATGTATTGTTTGTGTTTGCTTTATATTCATAGGTGCCAAAGATAACAGCTTCCTGATAATCGTATCCTTTAGCGTGCTTGTCCTCGTTTACACATCTGCCCAGCGAGTTGTAGCACTCTCTGTGGCTAGGTGTACCACATTCAGGACATACAACAATATCTTCGTGCGCGTGAAAGTACTTATCGCACACGGGACATTTATGACCAATGTAATCCATATACTGCTCCTACTTTACTAATTTAAACATATTATACCAAATAATAAACAAAACTGCAACATATTTATTATTTGCTAACTTTACAATTGATAAACAATCGGTTATAATTAATCTGAAATAATAGGCAAAGAGGGATTGTAATGCTTCAATTTGAAGAACTTAAACTTGCGCTCGAGGCGTTAAGACCGGAGATCGATGACCTTAAATCAGCTTTAGGTCTTGATGCTATGAGAAGCGAAATAGAACAGCTCGAGAATCGCGCTGCTGAGCCGGGCTTCTGGGACGATATGGAAACATCACAGAAGATACTTCAGCGTACCAGCAACTTAAAAGCTAAGGTTGAACAGTACGAAAAGCTCGATATGAAATACGAGGACACTCTCGCACTCATCGAACTTGGTAATGAAGAAGAGGATATGTCTATCCTTGAAGAAGCGACAACTGACTTTGAGAGCATCAAGTCAGAGCTTGACAAACAGCGCTTGTCTACATTGCTCACAGGCGAGTATGACACTAACAACGCTATCTTGACATTCCACGCAGGCTCAGGCGGTACTGAGGCTCAGGACTGGGCAGAGATGCTGTATCGTATGTACTCTCGCTGGGCTGCTGCTCACGGCTTTAATGTTAAAGAAATCGACTACCTCGATGGTGACGAAGCAGGACTCAAAAGTGCTGTGCTCTTAATCGAGGGTGAGAACGCATACGGCTACTTAAAGAGCGAAGCAGGTGTACACCGACTTGTGCGTGTATCTCCGTTTGACTCTGCCGGCAGACGTCACACAAGCTTTAGTTCCTTAGAAGTTATGCCTGAAATTGATGACGACATCAAGGTAGAGATTCCACCAGAAGAAATCAAGATGGATGTTTACCGTGCATCAGGTGCAGGTGGACAGAAAGTCAACAAGACTTCATCTGCTGTTCGACTCACTCATATCCCTACTGGTATCGTTGTTGCATCTCAGGTAGAACGTTCACAGTACCAGAACCGTGACGTTGCTATGAAGATGCTCATCTCAAAGCTTGTTGAGATTAAAGAGAGAGAACACCTCGATAAAATAGAAGACATCAAAGGCGTACAGAAGGAAATCACATGGGGTAGCCAGATTCGTTCCTATGTATTCATGCCTTATACTTTAGTCAAAGACCACCGTACCAGCTTTGAAACAGGTAATATCAACGCTGTTATGGACGGCGATCTCGACGGCTTTATCAACGCATATCTCAAAGCTCTCAGTCTGGGTGAACTAGAGGGCTAATGTTCCATTTCGGAGGTTACTATGAAATATCTTGTTATGCTGTGTGACGGTATGGCAGACGTACCAAACGCTCAGTTAAATAATAAAACACCAATGCAAAAAGCTTACAAACCATGTATGGACAGCTTAGCGCTTAAGGGCGAAGTAGGTTTAGTTAAGACTGTGCAGGACGGCATGAAGCCCGGCAGTGATGTAGCTAACCTTGCAGTGCTTGGGTATGATGCTAAGAAGTACTACTCAGGCCGTTCACCGCTAGAAGCTGCGAGTATCGGCATTGACCTAAAGTCTACAGACGTTACATTCAGGTGTAATCTTGTCACATTATCAGACGAAGCAGAGTATTCGGACAAAACTATGCTCGACTACTGCGCTGACGATATATCCTCAGCTGAAGCTAAGGTTTTAATCGAATATATTCAGGAAAACTTAGGTAACGACGAGTTTTCGTACTACCCTGGTGTGTCTTACAGACATTGTCTTGTGTGGGATAATGGTATTGTAAAGGGACATAACCTAACTCCTCCGCATGACATCACAGACAGACCTATCAAAGAGTATATCCCACAGGGTGATAATGTATCAAAACTCTACGATATGATGAAGAAGAGCTACGACCTGCTCAAAGACCACCCTGTAAACCTTGACAGAATCAAGCGTGGCAAACGTCCTGCTAACTCTATCTGGCTGTGGGGCGAGGGTACTAAACCTGCGCTTGACAGCTTCTACGATAAGTTTAATAAGAAAGGCAGTATGATTTCTGCTGTGGATCTGCTCAAAGGTATTGCTATCTGCGCTCAGATGAACTCTGTCGATGTTGACGGTGCTACTGGCTATATCGATACTAATTTTGAGGGCAAAGCTCAGGCTGCTATTAATGAGTTTAAAAACGGACAGGACTTTGTATATATCCATGTCGAAGCTCCTGATGAATGTGGTCACAGAGGAGAAGTAGACAACAAAGTTCGTTCTATCGAGCTTATTGATGAGAAGATTTTAGCTCCTGTTGTTGAGTTTTTACGTTCTTACGATGATTTTGCGGTGCTTGTTTGCCCTGATCATCCTACACCTTTGTGTATCAAAACTCACTCATCAGACCCAGTACCATACTTGATTTATAATAGTACAAAGGAGATAGACGGCGCTGATACTTTCACTGAAGAAACTGCTACAGAAAGCGGTAATTTCATCGCTGAAGGTTTTACGATGATGTCTTACTTCTTGTCATAATACATATAAAAAACCGCTTGTGATTTGTTAGTTTCACAGGCGGTTTGCTTTTTGAAATATACTTTTGATATATGCTTTTGTGTTATGAATTAACTGCTTCTTCAAGCGCTAACGCTAGCTGGTCAGGACACGATGTACCACGACCACCGCAGTCTATGCCTTTTAATTTGTCGATTGCATCATAGACGTCCATGCCTTTAACTAAAGCTGACACACCCTGAGTGTTGCCTGAGCAACCGCCTATGAATTTGCAGTCTACTATAACGTCGTCTTCTATTTCTATCTGTATCATGCGCGAACACACTGAACGCGGAATATATGTGTGTATCATACTATACCTCCGTTTGATTTTAGTTGATTATATTATTATGTTAGTATTTAGTCAAGCATAGAAAATTGTAAATTATTCAAAAAACTATAGCACAATGTATTAAAATATGATAAAATACTCTACACATCGAATTTTTTAGATTTATACGGAAGTTGATACAATGTCTTACAAAATCAATCTGGGAGCATGGGGCAGCGTTTTCGCTGTACCATCGAGTTTAGTTGACTCCCACCTCAGACTTGCAACTGAATCACAGCTTAAAGTGCTTTTGTACATTCTTCGAAACAGTGATAACGACAACACTGTAGAAGATATTGCAAGGGCTACTTCAGTGCACCCTGATGAGGTCAAAAACGCGGTGGATTTCTGGGTTGAACGAGGACTTGTAGCAAGTACCGACAGCGGACTTTCTGTTACTGAAAGAACTCAGACAGAAGAAAATCCTAAAGAAAAAGAAGAGACCATCGCTGAGACTAAGAACGCAAAACCGCGAGTTATTTCTCGTGCACAGCGTCCTGACCCTGTGTTTGTTGCTCAGCGCCTGACACAAAACTCAGAGCTTGCAAGCTTGATGGACGAAGCTCAGATTGCGCTTTCTAAACCGCTCTCAAGCGGTGACACCGCAACCTTAGTGATGCTCCATGACACAGACGGCTTGCCTTGCGACGTGCTGTTACTGCTTATCAACTACTGCGTTTCAATAGGCAAGGGCAATATGCGCGCTATTGAGAAGATGGGCATTAGCTGGGCTGACGAGGGCATTATGACCTTAGCTGATGCAGAGCTCAAGATTCAGCGCCTTTCTATGTCCAGTAATGCGTGGCTTCGAGTGTCCAAAGTATTCGGGCTTAAGAACATCGGCTCACCAACTAAAGCACAGCTTGCGTTTGCTGATTGCTGGTGCAACGACTGGAAGTTTAGTGACGATATGTTGCTCGAAGCATACGAGCGCTGTGTCAACATCAAAGGCGAGTATAACATTAAGTACATAAACGGCATTTTATCTAAGTGGTACAGCGCTTCTATATTTAATCTCAAAGATTTAGAGAAAGCAGATATGAACGCGACTAAGCATAAGAAAAATAAAAAGTCAACTCAAGATAAAGAGCGCAAAGCTTCATTCGATCTTGCTACATTTGAGAGCAAAAGTCTGTTTAACGATTGATAGGTGATATTATGGCATACAGTAAACAAGTATACGCTACTGCAAAAGAAAAACTGAATAATCGCAGGACTGATGCGCTGAATATCGCTGAATATAATAGGAGAGAGGTATTCTCTAAATTTCCTCGACTTGAAGACATCGAGAGAGAGCTCAATTCTATAGGTATCTCAACTGCGCGTGCGGTTTTAGGCGGTAAGGACACAGCTACCGAACTTAATGCTTTAAAAGAAAAAAGCATAACGCTACAGAATGAATTCAAAGACATACTGCTCAAAAACGGCTATGACGAAAATTACATAGAGCCTAAGTTTACCTGTGCATTGTGCTCTGATACAGGTTATGTCGAGAAAGATAACAAAACCCTTGTATGCGATTGCTTCAAGAAACTATTGTCTTCTTGCGCTTGCGATGAGCTTAACAAGATTTCTCCGCTTTCGCTGTGTACTTTTGATAGCTTTAAGCTTAATTATTACAGCAGTGATAAAGACGAAGATGGTAATGTACCATATACCCGTATGTCAAAGATATACGACTTCTGCCTTGATTATGCTAAGAATTTTAATGTAAATTCTAAGGGCATATTGATGAGAGGTAACACAGGACTTGGCAAAACTCACTTAAGCCTTGCTATTGCTAACGAACTTATAGGTAACGGCTTTTCTGTTGTGTATGTTTCTGCACCTGACATACTCAGAAAGCTTGAGAAAGAGCATTTTTCTTATGACTATTCTTCTGAGCAGGAGCTGATGCAGTCGCTTATCGACTGTGATTTGTTGATACTCGATGATCTGGGCACAGAGTTTGCGACACAGTACACAAACGCAACTATGTACAATATCTTTAACTCGAGAGTCAATATGAACAAGCCGATGATCATTAACACTAATTATGAATTCAAAGAGCTTGAAGATCAGTATTCATCGCGCTTTTTATCAAGACTCATGTCTGCGTACTCGATGCTTGTATTTATCGGCAAGGACATACGAGCTCGCTGATTATTTTTACATATTTTATATATGCATTTCACGGACAGCTTTTGCTGTCCGTTTTTGTTGTATAGCGAAAACCACGCATAATTGCATGGGTTGTGTTATACAACAAAAGACAGCGAATGATTTTCGCTGCCTTTCGTTAAAATAATTTATCCAAGTGAGTCTTTAGCGTTTGTTACAACCGTTCTGTCATAGCAACTGAATTTCGCTTCGATGTTGCGAGGTAGAGTTTTCTTACTGAGTAAGCTAACGATAGGGACGATGATGAGTCCGCCTACCATAGCGAATACACCAGAGTACAGAGAGTTCTTGAAGATAAATCCGAGCACTCCACCGTCTATAGTTATCCATCCAACGCTGATACAAAGCTGTACGATTTCAAGTCCTGTACCGAAGATAAAGCTCGCTACTACAGCGGCTCTGGTTGTTTTCTTCCAGTATAAACCGTAGAGGAATGGAGCCAAGAATGAGCCTGCCAGCGCACCCCATGATACACCCATCATCTGTGCGATGAACACTGAGTCTTTCCATACTGAGTCTTTGAGTATTGCGATAACTGCAGAGATAGCTACAAAGAACACAATGAAAATTCTCATAATCAGAACGCTCTTTTTCTCAGTTATCTTCTTCTTTTTGTTGATTATCGGTTTTACTACGTCGAGTGTAAGCGTTGATGATGATGTCAGCACAAGTGAAGAGAGTGTTGACATAGATGCCGCAAGCACAAGTACAATAATAAGAGCAACAATAACAGGAGCAAGCTCGGAAAGCATAGTAGGTATAACCTTATCGTACATTACCTTGCCGCTATCGCTAATAAAGCCACCCTGAATCATTTCATCTTTATATAGCTTACCAAATCCGCCTAAGAAGTAGCAGCCGCCTGCTACTACAATAGCAAAGAATGTTGAAATGATAGTACCTTTCTTGATAGAACCTTCGTCCTTAATTGAATAGAACTTACCGACCATTTGTGGCAGTCCCCATGTACCCAGTGATGTGAGCAGTACAACGAATAACAGAGATACAGGGTCAGGACCGAAGATTGATGTGTATTCTGTGCCTGCTTCAATGCCTAATGCTTCAACAGCACCGTTGAAACCGCCGTTTTGATTTAATACTGACCAGATAACAGCGATGATGCCTGTGAGCATGATGATACCCTGAATAAAGTCGTTGATAGCAGTAGCCATGTATCCGCCGAATATTACATATACAG
>JAUMXP010000058.1 GCA_030529125.1 Eubacteriales bacterium
ATGCACCAGAAGACATCATCATGGATTTAAGAGCTAACTTTGAAGGTGAATGTTCAGAAGTAGGTATGTACCTTGCTATGGCTAGAGTTGCTCACAGAGAAGGCTATCCTGAGATTGGTCTTTACTGGGAAAAGGCAGCATGGGAAGAAGCAGAACACGCTGCAAAATTCGCTGAACTTTTAGGCGAAGTTGTAACAGATTCTACAAAGAAAAACTTACAGTTACGTGTCGATGCTGAGACAGGCGCTTGCGCAGGCAAGCTCGACCTTGCTACAAGAGCTAAGGCATTAGGCTTAGACGCTATCCACGACACAGTACACGAAATGGCAAAAGACGAAGCTAGACACGGCGCTGGCTTCAAGGGTCTTCTTGCAAGATACTTCGGTTAATTATTATCGCAGGAAGGCAAACCGCTTTCCTGCGATTTTTTATTACACAAAAGGAGGTTATTTTATGAAAAAATTATTAGCATTATTACTTGTATCAGTCCTTGCTTTCTCATTAGTAGCGTGCACAGGTTCTGAAGAAACAGTTAAATCAGATACAAGCTCAGACGAAGCATTAGTGACAAATGATGTAAAAGAAACAGACACTGCTACAACTGCTAAAGAAGAACCTAGCACAGAGCCGAGCAGCGAAGAAATAACAAGCGAACAGGCTGAAGACATCGCACTTAAGCACGCAGGTCTCAAGAGAAGTGAAGTAACCTATATCAGATCAAGCTTAGATTATGATGATGGATATAAACTCTATGAAGTTGAGTTTTACAAAGATAGATTCGAGTACGATTACGATGTAGACGCTGTAAGCGGAAAGATCCTCTCATTTGACAAAGACTACGACGACTAGCTCATAACATAACTTCAAAGAAAACACACAGTCTGCATTTTAGGCTGTGTGTTTTTCTGTGTGCTTATTGCAATATAGCTTTTTAGATGTTAAAATAAGGTATAAATTTTCGGAGGTTACTATGTTAGAAGCAGGAATCAAGAACACAATCACAATAAAAGTTACAGTAGATAAAACCGCTAAGGTTATGGGCAGTGGTACACTCGATGTATTTGCGACCCCCGCTATGGTTGCTCTTATGGAGCAGACAGCAGCGCAGAGCGTACAGCCACACCTTGAAGAAGG
The DNA here is from genome assembly GCA_030529125.1 of Eubacteriales bacterium. Lineage (GTDB taxonomy): Bacteria > Bacillota > Clostridia > Oscillospirales > Acutalibacteraceae > Ruminococcoides. Next base: position 1,135 of record JAUMXP010000058.1, read on the forward strand.
CGTAACAAGTGTTGGTACCAAAATAAACGTTGAGCATCTCAGCGCTGACCCTATAGGCATCGAAGTTGTGTGTGAATCAACACTTACTCAAGTTGATAACAGACGCCTGTGCTTTGACATCACAGTATCTGACAAACACGGTATTGTAGGTAAAGCTTATCACGAGCGCTTCCTCATAAAGAGCGAGAGTTTCATGGCTAAGACTAACGCTAAACTTTAAACTAATATATAACAAAAAGCGATGCTGTTACGCATCGCTTTTATTTTTGCATTATTCTATTGATTTAAGGCTTTCTACCATATTGACAGCTTTGATCCTGAAGAACATTATGAAGTTCACAACCAAGCTGAACACTGCTGTCAGCAACGCTGCCCATACGCAACTCATCGCATGAATCTGCTTGCCAAACATGATAGTGTCTATCTCAACCGTCTTAACAACGAAAGACCACAGCCATATACCTAGCACAAGTCCGACAGCTATACCAAAAATCATCAGTATGATATTCTCTCTGTATACGAAGTTAGCTGTTTCAAGATGCTTAAAACCAAGCACTTTGATTGTCGCAATCTCGCGGTTGCGCTCTGCTAAATTAATATTAGTCAGATTATACAGCACAACAATAGCAAGCGCTCCAGCGCAGATAATCATAACAAGTACAATGATATTCATCGAGCTGATCATATCTTCAAAATCGTTTACAAGTGTAGATGTAAACGAAATCGCTGTCACATCGTCACGATCAAGATAGTCTGTGCCAAGCTGTTTTTCTAGAGTATCAGAAAGCTCAGGAGTATAAGCGTAAGCCATGTTGTACTCAGGGCTATCCCCAGTAAATTCAGCATAGTTATCAGCGCTAATGTACACGTAGTTATAGACATAGTTTTCGCATATACCTACAACTTCTGCTTCGAATTCATCATCGCCTACTGTGACCATATCGCCCACATCAACAGCCAATATCTTAGCAAGCTTCTCAGAAAGAATTACACCGTCAGCGTTAAGCGTCAGATCTTTTTGTGACTCACGCTCGCGCAAGTGTATCATACGCTCAAAGTCTGTAGCGTTTTCAGCTACTGTGAGATAAACCTCAGTGTCTACAGTTTCACTCTGTGATGAAACCGAGATAACCTTCTGCATAACTAAAGCAGTATTTTCGAACCTGCTGTCTTGTCTGATATCTTTAATCAGCGCATCTGTATCATCTGAAGTGTTCTTATCGTTCATAACAACGATGGTGTTATACGAAGACACCTGATTGAACTGTAAGTCAATGACGTCGTTAATAGAATCGTAAAGTCCAAATGCCGTCAGCATGAGCGCTGTACATCCAGCTATGCCAACAACAGTCATCAACAAACGCGACTTATATCTGAAAAGATTTCGCCATGTAACTTTCGAAGAAAAGTTAAACCTCTTCCAGATAAACGAGATTCTTTCTATCAATATTCGTTTGCCTGCTTTTGGCGCCTTTGGTCGCATCAGCGACGCAGGCTTGTTCTTAAGCGATCTGTAGCAAACAAAGAAAGTAACAAGCGAACAACACGCAAACGCTGCAATAACAGCAAGATACAAACTGCCAGTATCAACAACTATATCAATATCTCGCATATTGTAGAGCATTCCGTATGCGTTATATATTACTCTCGGCAACGTCGGAATAAACGCAAAACTACCTATCAGACAGCCAAGGAGTGCTGCCATACATGAGTAAGATACAAACTTAAAGATAATACGTTTGTTGCTATAGCCTATAGCTTTGAGCGTGCCGATTTCTGTACGTTTTTCCTCTACCAGACGAGTCATAGTAGTCAGGCACACAAGCATCGCAACTAATAAGAAGAACAACGGGAACACAGTAGCAACCGCATCAACTCGGTTTGTATTCTCGATAAATCCGGAGTAAGCAGGGTTATCGCTTCTGTCAAAAATATACCACTTTACTTCGCCGATTTCATCAAGCTGAGATTGTGCATCATTTAATTTCTTCTCAGCTTTTGCAAACTCTTCGTCAGCCTGAGTTTTCGATTTTTCGAGTTCTTTTTTACTGTCTTCTATTTCTTTCAAGCCAGTTGCTCTTGCAACATCAAGCTCAGCTATCGAGCTTTCAAGCTCTTTGTAGCCTGAATTTATTTCATCTTCAGACTTGCTAAGCTCGTTTTTATATGTCTCCAAGCCTGAGAGCGCTTCGTCTTCTTTTACGTTATAATCTGTCCAGCCTATATCAAGCTGCTCCTTAGCAGAAGCAAGCTGTACCTGAGCAAGCGCTATGCTGTCTTCTAACTGTGAAATGTTACCCTGTAGCTGAATAACAATCGCATTGGCTTTGAATATAGTTGAATTATATGTATTGCCAAAAACAGAGCTGAGATATGTCTTAACCTGTAACAAAACTTCGCTCGCATTATCAGCTGTGACAGATGCCGAGTACGCCGTTAATGTATCAACAACTGCAGGTTCGGTATTTTCAGGCAGTGACGAAATAATACCGTTTATCGTACCCTGAGCTGTCCTCACTACCGAGTTTTCTAGCATTACTAAGTTTTTATTGAATGACTGCACCTGTGCACATCCATCATCATACTTAGCCTGAGCATCTTCAAGCTGCTTTTTAGCAGCATTAAGTTTTGAAATAGTATCTTCTTCAGTTGCGTAATACGCATCCCACTGGGTTTTCAGCTCTGCTTTGCCAGTATCGAGCTGTGCTCTGGCACTATCGATCTGAGCCTGTGCTGAAGAAAGCTGTAAGTCTAGCTCTTTCTCGCCGTCTTCTATCTTTTTCTGAGCATCACTTAGCTTCTTTTTGGTATCAGCCTTCTGGTCTTCAAGCTCTTTTCTACCATCGTCAACCGCTTTTTGCGCTTTATCGATGTTTTTAGCTGTAAACACCTTGACTCTCTTATCAGAAACTCTTTCGAGTTTAGCAGTGATTTTTTCTACATAGTCTTCGTATTCATCAGAAAACGGAGAAACAGACTGATCAATATTGAGTGTAGCATATACAACAGTATAGCGCTCAGCACTGAAGCTATCTTCTGATATGTATGCAAACTCGTCAATTTTACCTGTGCCGACGTTGGTTGTGCCTCGCTCAAGCGAAATGTACATAGAAGACTTAACAACACCTACAACCTTGTACTGGAGAGTATTGAGCTGCTGTGTAACATCTATATCACCAACAACAGGGTCAATATTAATAGTATCTCCTATTTCATAATGACCGAATTTGCCGTCTTCAATAGCAATTTCTCCTGCCTTTTGTGGCATACGACCTTCAATAACATCAAAGGTACTGATTTTCTCATTATCTTCATAAGCAGCAGGAACAGCGAGTAAACGGATAATACTGCCTGCTTCTCCTGAGTTAACAGACGCATCCAAATAGTAAGATGGCATAACATCTTCAATACCACCGGTCTTTTTGATGGCGGCTACGTCATCATCATCAAAACCAACAGTAGATATAAGTCGCATATCCATTAGATTTGTATCTTCATAATAGTCTATAGCCATCTGCTCCATAGATGGAGATGCGCTCTTTACACCAACAAAGAAACCGACACCAATCGCAACAATCAACATAATAGAGATAAAACGTGCTTTGGTGTTCTTTATCTCTCTTAATATATTTTTGATAAATGCAGTTTTCACCCGTGTTCCTCCTTCCTGATTATTTTTCTATAACAGAATTATATTACCACTCAATTGATTCTACATCCTGTGGGTTTTTATTTACAGAATTTTCAATAACCTTACCGCTTTTCATACGTATAACTCTGTCAGCCATCGGGGTAATAGCCTGATTGTGAGTAATCAGCACAACTGTCATTCCCTCTTTTCTGCAGGTATCCTGCAGAAGCTTCAGTATAGCTCGTCCTGTATTGTAGTCAAGCGCACCAGTAGGTTCATCGCACAAAAGCAACTTTGGTCTTTTTGCAAGTGCACGAGCAATCGACACGCGCTGCTGTTCACCACCAGACAGTTGTGCAGGGAAATTGTTCTTTCTATCCCCCAGACCAACGCTCTCAAGCGATAAATCAACGTCCATAGGGTCTTTACTTATTTGAGTAGCAAGCTCCACGTTTTCTTTAGCAGTGAGGTTTGGAATCAGGTTATAAAACTGAAACACAAAGCCAATGTCATATCTGCGATATTCAATCAGATTACTATCTGAAAGTTTCGTGATATCTTTGTTATCAATCAGCACTTGTCCTGATGTGACACAATCCATACCGCCTAATATATAAAGTACAGTAGTTTTGCCTGCACAGGAAGAACCTACTACTACAGCAAACTCACCCTGTTCGATATTAAACGAGATGCCATCAACCGCGTTGATAACCACTTCTCCCATTTTGTACTGTTTTACAACATTCTTAAATTCAACTAAACTCATACTTAATCACCTTTAAAAGTACAAATGTGCATAATTCTATAGAGTAATATTATCACAAAACACACTGGTTTTCAACACATATATACATAAAAGTACAAAAAAGGCCCGGAACGAATCCGAGCCTTTTATTAATAACAAAGGTTATTATTTGAGATATGTCTGACCTGATGGGCCTACAGCACCTGTGATGCCGTCAAAACCTGAAGCGCAGCATACATATACTCTCATGTTACCCTTACCGAGTGATGAAACTGAAAGTGTGCCGTTTGTTACTTCCTTAATATCACCAGTAACAGCATCAATGTACTTACCATTAGGGATATTCTTGAATGTAGCACCGTCTGTAACAGTTACGAGTGCGAGAGAATCAACACCCTCAGATGCATTTGTGTATCTCTTGATATATGCCATATTACCTGATACATAGTTAGAAGATACTGTGTACTGACCCTTCTGCAGTGCAGGGATAGCACGTCTGATAGCATTGAGCTTCTGGATGTGCTTAGCAAGTGGGTAGTTGAGTGTTTCAGCAACAGTACCTGTAGCTGTGTACTGTGAGAAGTCAGTAGCATTAACTGTACCCTCGAGGTGTTCACCGAAGTATGCACGACCTGTCTGAGCAAGTGGCTTGTTAGGACCTACGTCGATAACAACACCCTTCTGGAACTCGATCTCACTACCATAGTACAGACAAGGGATACCACGGAATGTGTACATAAGGTTGAGGTTTTCAGCCCATGTCTGAGTACCGCCTGCAAATCTGTTCTGCTGGCCTCTGTCAGGAGAGTAGTCGTGTGAGTCAACGTATACAACGTTCCATGTAGAGTCGTTGTAGTACTTATAAGAAGCTTTACCAAAACCGAATGCACCAGAAGCATCATCGAAGCACCAGTGCATCTGGAAGTCGATAGCGCCCATACCTGAGCTCTTTGAGTAGTCAGGTGTGTGGTATGTAATACCATTTAAGAATGCGTTATCAGAAGTTGGCTGGTTGTTGACATTATCGTACTTCTTGTAGTGATCAAATGTGAGGTTCATGTTATCGTTGATCTGTTCTGCTGTAGCGTTAACATTCTTGTTCCACTTTGAAGTTAAGCTTGTATCAGGCTCATCCCATGTGTAGAACTGAGCTGACTCGCAAGCGTGGTCACGATACCAAACCTGTGAGTAACGACAGCAGATTTCGCCGAACATATAGAAGTTGTCGTTGCCTGCAGCCTTAGCAGCAGCGTTCATCTGATCATTAAACAATGTGTTGAGAGAAAGTCTAGAGATATGTCTTACTGTATCAACACGGAAAGCGTCAACGCCCATATCAAGGTAGTTTGAATAAGCATCGACAAGATACTCAGCTACAGCAGGGTTTTCTGTATTAAGGTCAACGCAGTCGCCTGCGATCTGACAATACTTACAGGTCCAGTCGTCCCAGTTAAGGCTCTGGAAGTAACCTGTGTGGTAGTAGTTCTTAGGGTTGCAGACTGCGTCTGTTGAAACCTTTTCCATGCCGTAGTCAACGTCGTCAGGATGTGAACCTGTCGAGTTGTTAGCACCTGCAGCAGAAGAAGTATTCTTCATAAGGTTAAGTCTTGAATCATACTGCTGCTGTGGCTTTAATGCGTAGTACTCTTCAGGAGTTGAAACGCCGCTGTAGTCAAGCAGTGTCTTGGTAGGAACCATACACTTCTCGATATCAGCTAAATCCTGATAGTTATCGTACTTCTTAGTAAACAGTGGAGCAAGGAATGCTTCACCGAAGTTACCTGTGTGCTGCCATACAACGTCCTGAACAATCTTGAAGTCCTTGGAGTGAGCTTCTTCGATAAAGTCTTCGTATGTATAACCGTCAGATTCGTATCTTACGTCAACAGTTGAGAAGTCCATAGCGTGATAGCCGTGGTAATCGTAGCCTGATGCGTTAGTAACTACAGGAGTAATCCAGATAGCGCTAAAGCCTAAAGCCTTGATGTAATCGAGCTTATCAGCAAGACCTTTGAAGTCACCGCGCCATGCAGGGTCTGAGTCAGGGTTGTTAGCCTGTTTGTCATCCCAGCAGTGTACGTTGTTACCTGTATCACCATCGTAGAAACGAGTTGTGATTACAAAGTAGATAGTGTCTTCTCTTAAATCTGTGAATTCATAATCAGAAGGGATGTCAGGGTTCTTATCTCTCCATTTACCATCTTTGTACCACCATTCGCCAGTACTACGTGATGTTTCTTCAGAGATCTGACCTTCTAATGTAGCAGTACCGTCTGTGAAGAGGAGATTTACTTTTGTAACATCTGCAAACTTATATGTATACCAATTATCGCCAACCTGATCTTTATCAAGTGTCATCTTAACGCCAGGGTAAGATGTTGATATATCCTGTGGCAGTGCGTTCCAATAGTAAACATAAGGGTTGCAATCTTCTGATTTAACGTGAATTGTGATACCAGCATCAGCTGATACATCTGCAACTTCACTTTCTGTTGCATAAGTTGAGATAACAGCAATAGATACGAGCATCATAACAGCTAGTACCATAGCTGTAATTCTTTTTATTGTACTCATAAAGCGCTACCTCCGTTTACCAATTCTCAAGTTTTGCTACAAAACGCTGAATCATAGTTGCGTCCAATACAGAAACACCTTCGTCTAAGTTAGCGTTAGCATTAGCGAGATTGATAAATGCTACCTCGATGCTAGCGCAGTACTGCTGTACGAGTGTTGCGTCGATTACAGTAACTTCACCGTCAGCGTTAGCGTCACCTCTTAAGTCGCCTCCTACAGGCTCTGTTGGCTGTGGTGGAAGTGTTTCAGTTGGTGGTTCTGGATCATCAACAACTTCGTTTACACACTGATATGTGTATGTACGCTCTGCAAGATCGTTTTCAGAGTTCTGTACAGAAACAGTAACTGTGTATGTGCCTAAAGCAGAAGGAGTGAATTTATAAGAAGCTGTCTTTGTGTAGTAAGGAACGTTAACAGTTTTGCCTGCAGCGTCCTTGATTGTGAACTTGTAGAATAAAAGGTTTGTACCTGTCTTACCACCGCCTGCTGTAACTGCGATAGTTGTAGCAGTACCCTTCTTAATCTGGCTTGAACCAGGAGTTACCTTTTTGATGATAGGAGCTTTGACTGTTGAGTCATCGCTGATTACGTATTCAGCTTTTCTCTGGTTTTCGTTACCAGCAGCATCTTTGAAGTCATATACTAATGTATATGTGCCTGTAGCTGTTGGTGACCATACTACTGAGTTCTTAGTTGAGAAGTCAGAAAGAACAGTTGTCTTGCCTGCTGCTACAACGCTGAACTTGTAGTAAACTGTACCGCCTGTGCTCACAGCATTAGCAGAAAGTGTGATGTCACAACCCTTGTACTGTGGAGAAGCTACGTCAGTACCTACACTCTTAACTGTGATAGGTGATGTGTCATATTTTTCCCACTTGTTTGTTGAGTTGTCATAGATATATCCGTCACCTGGGAATGACATATCGCCTGTTTTCTGAGCATCTGAGCCAGAGTTGAAGATGATCATGTTCCAATCTTTAGATACTTCGTACTGCCAGATATTCTCGCCAATGTTTGTCATTGTTACGCCAGGCCATGAGCCGTTGTTACCAAGAGCATCTGACCACATGTAGCATGATACTGAGCTCCAACCAGCTGTGTTTTTGCAGTAAACCATTTTTGTACCACTTGGGTTTGGCTGTGTTGGCTGAGTTGGATCT
>JAUMXP010000211.1 GCA_030529125.1 Eubacteriales bacterium
TAGCAAATTGCACTACAAAAACTTATCTCATATGTACAATATACACTAAAAATAATTCTAAATTAGCATTAAAACGCCGAAATGATGCTTTTAAAGAATTAAAAACAAAAAGTTACAAGCTTGCAATTTATCACCGTTTGTGATTAAATAGCACTTGAAAAGGTATGGTTTTACAAAATTTTCCATACAATTTCGCATCGGATTATCGATGTAGACTACTTAAAGGAGGAGATAAAAATGAGAAAATTAAATATTTTTACTAAGATTCTCATGCTGACATTGTGTGCAATTATTACAATCTCAATGTCTGTTCTTACGCCCAAAGTAGCAGCTGCAAATGAAACCCCGATAACAGAAACCGAAAAAACAGAAACTAATACATATAATGAAAAGGATGAAGACTCTATTGCTCTTGCACGTGCGATTGTAATGGATGAGGCTAAACTCGAAGCCGAAAGTATCATCGAAGAACTCCAGGTTGAGGCAGAAAAGGAGATTCAGAAAGCAACTGAATCAACAGATGATTACGAATACGTAGAACCTTCATCTTCTTCAAGCAGCTCTACAAATACTAGCACAGGTGGTTCATATGTATCTGGAACAGCAGGTACAGGTGGTTATCTTCTTAGTATAGATAACCCTGATCCAAACTACACCAGCTACTCAATCACCCTTTCTGATGCAGACCGTGATTTAGCGGAACGTATCGTAATGGGCGAAGCAGGTGGTACAGGATTCACTGGTATGGCACTTGTTGCTCAGGCACTCAGAGACGCTTTTGTTAAGGGCGGTTACTCTGACATCGCAACAGTTATCAAAAGTCATGGTTATTATGGTTCAACATCCATTAAACCATCACAGTCATGTAAAGACGCTGTTGCATTTATTTTTGACCAGGGTGGTGCGGCAGTACAGCACAGAATTTTAGTGTTCTATGCTTCAAACTACTGCTCAAGTTCATGGCATGAGTCACAGGAATTCGTATGTCAGTATGGCTACGTAAGATACTTTGACTTCTGGTAATCAAAAAACTTAATAAAAAACAAAAAATCAAGCATGAAAATGCTTGATTTTTTTTATTTATATGGTATAATATTTAGGCATTACGCACGTCGGACTTATCGGCTCAGTAACACAAACAGTGTTTGTCCCGACAAATTCAAAGGTTCGGCGGAGGTTTTAACCTGAGGAGGAAAATAAAATGGCAGTAGTTTCTATGAAACAACTCCTGGAGGCCGGCGTACATTTCGGTCACCAGACAAGAAGATGGAACCCTAAGATGGCTCCATACATTTTTACAGAGCGCAACGGTATCTACATCATCGACTTACAGAAGACTGTTGTTAAGCTCGAGGAAGCTTATAACTTCATTCGTGACATCTCTGTAGAAGGCAAGAGCGTTCTCTTTGTTGGTACAAAGAAGCAGGCTATGGATTCAGTTAAAGAAGAAGCTGAACGTGCTGGCGCATACTATGTAAACGCTAGATGGCTCGGTGGTATGCTCACAAACTTCACAACAATCCGTAGAAGAATCGCTAGACTCAAGCAGCTCCGCGCTATGGAGACTGATGGTACATTTGATCTCCTTCCAAAGAAGGAAGTTATCAAATTAAACCTTGAAATCGAAAAGCTCGAGAAGTTCCTCGGCGGTATCAAGGATATGGAACAGATTCCTGGTTGTCTCTTTATCGTAGACCCAAGAAAAGAAAAGATTGCTGTTGCTGAAGCTAAGAAGCTCGGTATCCCAGTAGTTGCTATTGTTGATACAAACTGCGATCCTGACGATGTTGATTACGTTATCCCTGGTAACGATGACGCTATCCGTGCTGTAAAACTCATTTGCGGCGCTATGGCTAACGCTATCATCGAAGGTAGAGAGGGCCAGATGGGCGCTGCTGCTAGAGATGCTGAAGCTGAAGAACTCGTTGAGGAATAATTATTAATATTTTTGTATAAATTTCGAAAGGATTGATATATATGTCATTTACAGCTCAAGACGTAAAAGCATTACGCGATAGAACAGGCTGCGGTATGATGGACTGCAAAAAGGCTCTTGTTGAAGCTGACGGCGATATGGACGCTGCTATTGATGTTTTAAGAGAACTTGGTCTTGCTAAGCAGGCTAAGAAAGCATCAAGAATTGC
>JAUMXP010000059.1 GCA_030529125.1 Eubacteriales bacterium
AAGCTGGTGCTGAGACAGGCGCTGCTAACGTTCTTCACTTTGATGCTACTTCAGCCGGCTGGAAAAACTTCAAGAAAGTTTTCTGCTATATCTGGGAATACGGCGGAGAGTCTTTCTTTGCATGGCAGGCTAAGGCTTCTGCTTGTACTGACACAGATGGCGATGGTGTATGGACTTACGACTTAGACGCTAAGAAAGTTACTCTTCAGCCAGGCGTAATTTACGGTGTTATTTTCTCAAACGAGAACCAGATGCAGACATACGACCTTTTATTCGACTCATCAGTAATTGGCGATACAGCTTACTGTGATGGTACAGAATATGAGAATCCAAAGGATAGTACAAAGACTGGTCTTGCTGCTTTCTGGAAGGGTCAGGATAGAGCTAAGTATGGTCCTGTTAAGTGCATCACATCTATTGGTAACGTAGTTGGTACATGTATCCCTGCTACAACTTCTGCTTATGATATGTTTGTTAGCTTCCTCAAGGAAACTCTTGATAACGCAAGAACACATTCTGGAAAAGATGACCAGACACTTATCGATGATACAGCTAAGGCTCTTGGTCTTGGTCAGGACTTAATCGAAAAAGCTATCAAAGAAGCTGGCGTTACAGTTGACTGGAAAAAAGCTGAATCAGCAGCTCCACCAGAGTCAGATCCAGGAGTTGAAGATAAGGGCAACGGCGGCAACGGCGGTGGCGGTTCAGGCACAGGCACAAAGACAGGTAGAGAGACAACAGTTCTCTTCATCATGTTAGGTGTTATGATCGCTGCTGCATTTGTACTCGTAATCGCTAGAAAGAGAGACAGAGCTTAATCTGTACTGTAAATCAATAATAAAAGGCTCCGTGTACTCACGGAGCTTTTTTTGTATATATTCAGCTTAATATGTGTGGTCACATATCTGTTTTATTTTCTCTCTGAGAATAATAAAATCTTTCAACGCATCTTCCATCTGGTTAGGATTTCGCAGAATTGCTGCAGGGTGGTACATAGCCATAATGTGGATGCCGTTTTTTTCAAAGAAGATGCCATGTTCTTTAGTGATTTTAAATTCGCTTTTGATAATTTTCATAGCAGCAATTCTACCTAAACATACGATAATCTTAGGTCTGATGTATCTTGTTTGGGCGCGTAGCCAGTCCATACATTCGATCTGTTCATCTTCAAACGGGTCGCGATTTTTAGGTGGTCTGCATTTCACAATATTTGTGATATATATGTTACTGTGTCTGTCAAGATCAACTGCAAATAGCAATTTGTCCAGTAGCTTACCTGCACGGCCGACAAACGGCTCGCCCTGAATATCCTCGTTTTCACCAGGACCTTCGCCGATGAACATTACCTCAGCATTCGGGTTACCTACGCCAAAAACTACGTTGGTTCTGGTTTTGCACAGATCGCAACGCTCGCAGTCCATACACTCAGTTTTTATACTTTCCCATTTTTTCTCCAAAATTATCACCCCAATGAAGAAATGTGTTGAAATTTACATATATTTGATGTAAAATATATTAGAAAAAATAATAGATTGGTGGTTATTTCATGAAAATTATGGTTGAAACTTCTGCTCGTCACATTCACGTAACAGCAGAAACATTCGCTACACTTTTTGGCGCTGATGCAACACTCACAAACAAAAAAGATCTTTCACAGCCTGGTCAGTTTGCTTGTGCTGAGAGAGTTACTGTTGTAGGTCCTAAGGGTGAGCTCACAATGTCTATCTTAGGCCCATTCAGATCTGCTGATCAGGTTGAGCTTGCACTTACAGATGCACGCAAAATCGGCGTTGCTGCTCCTATCAGAGAGTCTGGCGACATCGCTAATACTCCTGGTTGTAAGCTCGTTGGTCCTTGCGGTGAGGTTGAGATTGACTGCGGTATTATCGCTGCTAAGCGTCATATCCATCTTACTCCTGCTGCTGCTGAAGAATTTGGTGTAACAGATAAGCAGATTGTATCTGTTACTGTTGGCGCAGAAGGCAGAAAGGTTACTTTCGGCGATGTTGTTTGTCGCGTACACGAAAACTTTGCACCTGCTATGCACATTGACACTGATGAGTCTAACGCTGCAGGTCTTACAGGCACTGTTGACGGCGAAATCGTTCTTTAATTTTAAATGAATTATTCAAGGCACTCGTAAGAGTGCCTTGTTTTTATTTGCTGATAGTTTTGATATTGTCTAAGCTATATTGAGTTGTAATACCATCGTCAGTGTAAAGTTCGTAAGTATCAGCATCGCCGATGAGTTTAATAGTGCTATAGTCGATACTGTCAACGTTTTTAGCACTGTCACACAAAGGAATACAGTGATTCTCTTTTATGAAGAACACTATCTCGTTTAACGGAACGTTGACATAGTGATGACCTTTTTCGATTTTTGTCTGAGTGATGGTCGAGTCAGCGTTGAGTCTGACCTGAGTCATATTCTCAGGAATATACACGTATCTGCCATCAGCGTTCTGTGTATATACAGGTGCAATCATAATTGACTGACCAACCATAACCTGATCTTCGATATTTTTAGCCATCTCGTCATTCTCATAATCAAAGCTCAGCGGTCTGATATACATATCATCGTTAAGTACAGCTTTCATATATTCGCTGTAGATGTATGGAATCAGTCTGTATCTGAAGTCGATGATGTTCTTAAAATCTTTTACGTCGCTATATGCGAAACATTCTTGATCTTTTGTTCCACACGCAGAGTGGTTACGCATAAGTGGAGTGAAGATACCAAGTGAGAGATAGCGCAGGAGTAAGTCGCGTGTGCAGTTACCATTGAAGCCGCCAAGGTCGCAACCTGAATATACAAAGCCGCACATATTCAGTGACGGCATCTGCTTGAGACATAATAGGATGTGTGACCACCAAGAGTGGTTGTCGCCTGTCCAGATACCGCCATAGCGATGAGCACCGATGTAAGAAGCACGTGAGAACAGCAGAGTGCGTTTATCAGGATTATTGCGCATAAAGCCTTCCTGTGCGGTTTTTGTCATAAAATAACCGTACAGATTATGAACATCGTTGTGTTTAATTTGCTTTCCGTCTACATTGTGGTAGAAAGAATTGTAATCATCCTGAGAATTAGAGAGTCGTGGGAAAACATCTCTGCAGTCAAAGAAAGTGTTTGCATCAAGCGAGATTTCTCTATACTTTTCAATTTGTGAGAACGCTTTGTCTAAGCCTTTGTCAGAGTAGAATATAGCAGGCTCGTTCATATCGTTCCAAAAACCCTCGATACCCATATCGGTTAGGATTTTGTACTTGTCAGAAAACCATTTGCCTGCATCTTTATTAAGAAAATCAGGGAACACAGCTCGTCCTGGCCATACTCCTACAACATAGTCGTTTCCGTCTTTATCTTTACAGAAATAACCGTTTTTTCTGCCTTCTTCATATACATCGTAGTCGTCTTCAACTTTAACGGCTGCGTCTATGATAGGCACAAGTCTGATGCCTCTGCGTTTCATGTAATCGACAAATTGTTCAAAATCAGGGAAACGCTCATCATGAATAGTAAAGTCCTTGAAACGCTCCATATAGTCAATGTCAAGGAAGATAGCATCAAGCGGAATATCAGACTCTTCGTAATCATCTGCAATGCGGATAACATCGTCTTTAGTAAAATAGCTCCATCTGCTCTGCATGTATCCGAATGCCCATTTAGGCGCTACGTAGCTCATTCCGATGAGTTTTCTGAAGTTTCTGACAATTTCACGTTTTGTATTGCCCTCAATGATATAAACAGCTATGTCGTCTTTTTCTATAGAAACTTCGAGTATAGATGGGTTTGAGTATCCGATGTCAAAAGTAATACGTGCAGGATAGTCGAAGAACACACCGAAAAGGTTACCATCGTTTTGTTTATCGTCTATAATAAGGAAGTTGTGTGCACCATACAGTGAGCGCTTGTCTTCAGTGTGAGATGGGTCGTCTGAGCAGTAGCCCTCGTATATCCAACCACGCTTATTAATGCCTCTGACAGCTTCTCCTAAGCCGTAGACGCAGGTGGTGTCACTCATCTTGTAAGTAAACTTTCTTTTACTATACTCAAAATATGGCAGAGTATCAGTACAGCTTTCAATATCAAGAACTGTAGCATATGTTTTGAACGGATTGTTGAAGACAAATTTTTTAATCATAAATATCACCCGCATATTGAAATTTATTGAATAATTGTTATAATATTATTATATCATTTAATGTTACTGATAACAATAGGGAGGTAAGAATATGGGCAATAAAGTTATTATTACTGCCGACAGTACTTGTGACCTTAGTAAAGAACTTATCGAAAGATATAATATCAAGACTATTCCGCTTCATATCTCACTTGGTGATGAGATGTATGACGATTGGGTGACTATCACTCCGGATGATATATACAACCATTTTTACAAGACTAAGGAACTTCCTCATACAGCTGCTAACAGCGTTGGTGAGTATGTTGACTACTTTCAGGAGTTTATTGATCAGGGATATGACGTTCTTCATATCAGCTTAGGTTCCAATCTCTCTGTTACACATCGTTCTTCTGTGCTTGCTGCTCAGGAGTTTGATGGTAGGGTAGAGGCAGTTGACTCATGTAACCTCAGCACAGGCTCAGGTCTGATCGTAATTAAGGCTGCTGAACTTGTTGAGCAGGGAAAAGGTGTAAAAGAAGTAGCTGAAGAATTAAGAGCACTTGTACACAAGAGCCACGCAAGCTTTGTTATTGATAAGCTTAACTTCCTGGCTGCAGGTGGCAGATGTTCCGCTATCGAGGCTTTTGGCGCTAATTTGCTGAATCTTAAACCATGTATTGAAGTTTCTACACAAGAGAACGGTAAGATGGGCGTTAATAAGAAATACAGAGGCAAATTCGAGAAAATTTGTTACGAGTATCTTGATGAAATCGTCAACAAGTACGGCGAAGTTGACCCTGCACGTGCGTTTGTGACTCATGCAGGCTGTGACGATGAGCTCGTAGAGGGTATGAAAAATGCTCTGATTGAGAAAAACATCTTTAAAGAAGTTTTCGTTACCAGAGCTTCTTGTACTATCTCAAGCCACTGTGGCCCTAGCACATTAGGTGTACTCTTCATGACTAAATAATGAAACAATAAAGCGACGGTATTATTAGTACCGTCGCTGTTTTTTGTATATTATATTTCGTTTACAGAATTATATGCTGTGTGTACTGCTTCTTCTGAGATTGTGCAGTACAGGTCGTACATAGGCGTTGTAGATACAAGCTGTTCAATCATATTGAGTAGCTTGTTCATAACTTCTTTGTTATCAGGCAGTACAGTCTGGGACAAAAGCTTTGTGATAGCAGACACGGGGTCACACATTTCAGCTCTGTTACTATCAGCCTGATGCAGGTAGAATATGGCTTTTATAGGAGCTTTGATATTATTAGAAATACTGTGTTTGCCGTTCCATGGAGTGCCATATATGTAGAATTTGTCGTCTAGTATCCTGACTATCGGCTTGTCGTCGTTTATCATAGTTACTTTGTCTTTGAATACCTCACGCCAGAGTTTTGCGTGAGTTGACTTGCCTGTTCCACTTTTAGCGGTAAAGACATACGCTTCGCCGTTTAGCTCAAGACATGAGCAGTGCAGGAAAAAGCCACTGTATTTACTAAGAATAACATCGCAAATATAACGCAGGATGGCTGTGATCTCGTAGTATGGCTCAGGGACAACTTCTGTAGCGATTTCCTTTTCGTGAGCTATCATTTCCTGAGTAACAGTAACCGAAAAATCTGCTACCAACTCATCAGTCAGATAATCTGCAAGATAATTTTTTGTGAATTCACTGTGATTTTTCACTTCAATGTTCAAATCAGCAATTCTATAAATATCCATAATGACCTCGTGATAATTGATATAACTATTTTACTAAAAAGTGCATAATATTTCAACAGTTATTTGAATATACAGTTTCACTATGGTATAATCTACACATATCTTATTAGGCGGTGTAATATGAACGAAATATACTCGCGTACATTGATGTTGATGGGTGAGAGTGCTCTTGAAAAGCTGAAAGCGTCACACGTAATTATTTTTGGTGCCGGTGGAGTCGGCGGTTATGTTATCGAGGCACTGGCACGAAGCTTTGTCGGAGCTATCACGATTGTAGATAATGACACAGTATCTATAAGTAATATTAACAGACAGATACTTGCTACTAATGATACAGTAGGTAAACTCAAGGTTGAAGTAGCAAAAGAACGTATTCTTTCTATAAATCCTCTGTGTAATGTAACTGTAAGTGACACATTCTTTTTACCTGAGAATTCATCTTATTTTGATTTTTTACAGTATGATTATATAGTTGATGCGGTGGATACAGTAAGCGCAAAAATTGAGCTTGCAAAAATTGCACAGCAAAATAACATACCGATTATTTCATCAATGGGCACAGGAAACAAAATGCACCCTGAACAGCTTGAGATAAGCGATATATATAAGACAAGCGTATGCCCACTTGCACGAGCAATGCGTAATCTGTGTAAGCGCAACGGCATCAAAAAACTCAAGGTAGTCTACTCTAAGGAAGAACCGAAAATGCACGATAACCCTGCTTTTGAAAATGGCAAGGCTATTCCTGCTAGCAGTGCTTTTGTTCCCGCAGCAGCAGGGATAATTATAGCATCTGCAGTTGTAAACGACCTGATAAAATAGTCCAAACGCCTTCTATTATGGAGGCGTTTTACTTTTTTATAAGCCATAAATTTCCTATTAGTTCTATTTATAATTCCTAATAAATAAATTACTAAAATGTAAACTAAAAAAGAAGAAAAAACACTTGACCATACAATATATAGTTGGTATACTTGATTTACTCAACAATATATAGTGCGAAGTTTCGCGTTAAATATAGAGAAAAACAGAAACGGAGGAATTAATGTGAAGATTATCAAGCGTAACGGCAGCGAAGCTGAATTTAATATTGAAAAAATTATTGCTGCTATTACTAAAGCAGACAACGCAAACGATAACGGCAGAGAACTCAGCGATGAACAAATAAGAAATATTGCAGTTACAATCAAGAATACAGGTGAGTGTATCTCTCGTGCTCTTTCAGTTGAGGAGATTCAGGAACTTGTAGAGCTTGAGATTATGAAGTGTGGTGCGTATGAAACCGCTAAACGCTACATCAGATACAGATATACTCGTAACCTTGCTCGTGTTGCTAACACTACAGATAACCAGATTCTGACTCTGATAGAGTGCAACAACGAAGAAGCAAAACAGGAGAATTCAAACAAGAATCCAACAGTTAACTCTGTACAGCGTGACTACATGGCAGGCGAAGTAAGCAAGGACATTACTATGCGTATACTTCTGCCTGAGGAGATAGTCAAAGCTCATGAAGATGGTATTATCCACTTCCATGATACTGACTACTATGCTCAGCATATGCACAACTGTGACCTTGTAAATTTAGAGGATATGCTCCAGAACGGTACAGTTATCAGCGGTACTATGATCGAAAAGCCACACAGTTTCTCTACTGCGTGCAATATCGCAACTCAGATTATCGCTCAGGTTGCGTCTAACCAGTATGGTGGTCAGAGTATCTCGCTGACACATCTTGCTCCGTTTGTAGAAATCAGCCGTCAGAAAATCAGAAAGCAGGTTTTAGAAGAGTACTCTTACCTTGGAATTGAAGTAGAAGATGAGAAAGTAAACAAAGTAGTAGAAAAACGCTTAAGAGAAGAGATCAACCGTGGCGTTCAGACTATCCAGTATCAGGTTGTAACTCTGCTTACAACCAATGGTCAGGCTCCGTTTGTTACTGTGTTTATGTATCTAAATGAAGCTAAAGATGAGCAGGAAAAAGCTGATCTAGCGCTTATTATCGAGGAAGTTCTGCTCCAGCGTTATCAGGGTGTTAAGAACGAAAAAGGTGTTTATGTAACACCTGCTTTCCCTAAGCTGATTTATGTTCTTGAAGAAGACAACATCACTCCTGACTCTAAGTATTGGTACTTAACTGAGCTTGCTGCAAAGTGTACAGCTAAGCGCTTGGTTCCTGACTATATCTCAGAGAAGATTATGAAGAGCTTAAAAGAGGGTAACTGTTTCCCTGTTATGGGTTGTCGCAGTGCGCTTACTCCATGGAAAAACGAGAAGGGTGAATATCAGTTCTATGGTCGTTTCAATCAGGGTGTTGTCACACTCAATTTGGTTGACATAGCTCTTTCAAGTGGTAAGGATCTTGATAAATTCTGGAAGATTTTTGACGAGCGTCTTGAGTTGTGTTACAAGGCACTCATGTGTCGTCATAATCGTCTCAAGGGCACTTTGTCTGATGCTGCTCCTATTTTGTGGCAAGATGGTGCTATTGCACGACTTGGAAAAGGCGAACCTATCGATAAACTGCTTTACGGCGGATACTCAACTATCTCACTAGGCTATGCAGGCTTGTGCGAATGTGTACGTTATATGACAGGCAAATCACATACTGACCCAACGGTTACTGATTTTGCTATCGATATTATGAAGTATATGAATAAAGCGTGCAACAAGTGGAAAGAAGAGACAACCATCGGTTTTGGTATCTACGGAACTCCGCTTGAGAGTACAACCTATAAATTTGCTAAATGTCTGCAGAAACGTTTTGGTATTATTGAGGGTGTTACTGACAAAGCTTATATCACAAATAGCTATCACGTGCATGTAACTGAGGAAATTGATGCATTCGACAAGCTCATGTTTGAGTCTAAATTTCAGGCACTTTCAACAGGTGGCGCTATCTCTTATGTAGAGGTTCCTAATATGCAGAATAACCTTGATGCAGTGCTCCAGATTATCCGCTTTATCTATGATAATATCATGTACGCTGAACTTAACACAAAGAGTGACTATTGTCAGAAGTGCGGCTTCGATGGAGAGATCAGAATTGTAAATGATGACGGAAAACTAGTATGGGAATGTCCTAACTGTTCTAACCGCGATCAGGACACAATGAATGTTGCTAGACGTACTTGTGGCTATATCGGCACTCAGTACTGGAATCAGGGCAGAACACAAGAAATCAAAGAAAGAGTGCTCCATATCTGATGAATTACGCAACGATAAAAAAACGCGACATAGCAAATGGCATAGGGGTTAGGGTATCTCTCTTTGTGTCGGGTTGTACTCATCACTGCAAGAATTGCTTTAATAAAGAAACGTGGGATTTTTCTTATGGAGAATTATTCACTGAAGATACA
>JAUMXP010000060.1 GCA_030529125.1 Eubacteriales bacterium
TAAATGCTGAGATTTTAGTATCAGCTAAAGATTTGTGGCATAAAATCAACGGATAAAGAGGTGGCAAAATGAGCGAAAGAATGACCCCTATAAGTATAGATAAACTGCTTATGAATATCACGCAGGAATACAGCAAGTATCAGACTGTATTTGGTGTGAAAAAAGCTTTCAGACAAGAGAATAAAAAAGCACTATCTATATTTAATGAAAAGATAGAGACACCACTTGGTGTAGCCGCTGGTCCTAATACTCAGCTTGCGCAGAATATAGTGGCTTCATATTTTGCAGGTTCGAGATTTTTTGAACTAAAAACCGTTCAGACACTCGATGGTGAAGACTTAGCTAAATGCATTAATCGTCCGTGCATCAAAGCTGACGACGAAGGCTATAACTGTGAGTGGTCAACAGAACTGACAGTTCCTCAGGCGTTTGATGAATACGTCAAAGCATGGTGCATACTTAAGGTTATCTCTAAAGCATATGAGCTCGGTGATGAATCAGGCTTTGTGTTCAATATGAGTGTTGGTTATGATTTAGAAGGTATAAAATCACAGAAGATAGACAGCTTTATTGAGGGGCTCAAGGACTGCTCTGAAACTGATGTTTTCAGAGAATGTAAAGATGCGCTGAAAAAGTATTTCCCGCAGTTATCTGATCACATAGAAACTATCTCACCACAGGTGTGCACAAGCGTGACTTTGTCTACGCTGCACGGATGCCCTCCAGATGAGATAGAGAGAATAGCTACACATCTTCTGAAAGAGAAGAAACTCAACACATTTGTAAAATGTAATCCTACACTGCTTGGTTATCAGTCAGCGCGTGATATTTTAGACAGTATGGGTTATGACTATATTGCGTTTGATGACCATCATTTCAAAGAAGACTTGCAGTACAGCGATGCCGTAGTTATGTTTAGACGTCTGCAAGCTTTGGCCCAAAAGAATAATCTGCAGTTCGGTGTGAAGCTGTCTAACACTTTCCCTGTTGATGTGAAAGCAAATGAGCTTCCTAGTGAAGAAATGTATATGAGCGGAAAATCGCTCTTCCCATTGACTATAGAGATGTCAAACAGACTGTCAAGAGAATTTGACGGTAAACTACGAATGAGTTTTTCAGGCGGTGCTGATTTCTTCAACATTGATAAGCTATTTGAATGCGGAATCTTCCCAATAACAGTTGCTACTACTATCCTCAAGCCAGGTGGATATATGCGACTGACTCAGATGGCACAAAAGCTTGAGAAATGCGAGTACAAAGATTTCACAGAAACTGACACACAAGCTATCGGTAAACTCGCTGAAGCGGCTCTTGTTGATAAGCATCATATAAAACCTATAAAGCCAATTCCTAGACGCAAGAACTACGACAAAGTTCCGCTTATTGATTGCTATATTGCTCCGTGTAGCGGTGGATGTCCGATTAATCAGGATATCCCACAGTACCTCTCTCTTGTGAAAAAAGGTATGTACAAAGAGGCACTGTCTGTCATTACACAGAAAAACCCACTTCCGTTCATCACAGGCACCATTTGCGCTCATCCGTGTATGAGCAAGTGTACTCGCAATTTTTATGAGAGTAGTGTAGAGATCCGCGATACTAAGCTAAAGGCTGCTATCGGTGGATTTGATGAGCTTATGAGTAGTGTTTCTCAGAAAGCTAAAGATAACACAAAAAAGGTTGCTGTTATCGGTGGTGGCCCTGCAGGACTTGCTGCTGCGTACTTTGTTGCGCGCGAGGGAATAGAGGTCACTGTGTTTGAACGTGATGCTCACCTAGGCGGTATTGTGCGTAATATCATTCCTAAGTTTAGAATTCCTGAAGAATATATCGAAAACGATATTAAACTTATCGAGAAAATGGGTGCAAAACTGCTGACAAATACCAAAGCTCCTTCAGTCGATGAGCTAAAATCTCAGGGATATACACATATCCTGTTTGCTGTAGGCGCGTATAAATCACAGAGCTTAAATTTAGGGGATAAAGAGATTGATGTTTTCGATTTTCTACGCAAACTGCGTAAAAATGAGAAGATAGATTTGGGCAAAAATGTGGCAGTTATCGGTGGCGGTAATACTGCTATGGACGCTGCGCGTGCTGCAAAGCGTGTTGATGGAGTAGGTATGGTGACAATTGTTTATCGTCGTACAAAACGATACATGCCTGCTGATGAACACGAGCTTGAATTAGCAATTAACGATAACATTGAGTTTATGGAGCTTGTATCTCCGATGACTCACAAGGATGGCGTTCTCTACTGCAAGAAGATGAAGCTGTCAGATCCTGATAGCTCAGGTAGACGCAGACCGGTAGAGACTGACGAGATTGTGCCTGTTTTTGCTGACACTGTTATTACTGCAATCGGTCAGAAATTAGAAACATCAATTTTTGAAGAAAACTCTATTGAAGTAAAAGACGGAAGAGTAGAGTTTAAAACAAATATTGAGAATGTATACACAGCAGGTGATTGTCTGCGCGGTCCATGTACAGTTGTTGAGTGTATCGCTGATGCACAGAGATTTGCTGACGAAGTAACAGGCAAAAAACACGTTATGGATATTCCGATTGAAGCTTTCACTATACCTGAGAAAGCTATAGAGAAGAAAGGTGTTTTGTGTGATGCTTCACCTGATATATATGAAGCTGACCGTTGTCTCAATTGCTCAACAGTGTGCGAAAATTGCGTTGATGTTTGTCCTAATAGAGCAAACGTAGTTATTACGCTGCCTGACAAAAGACGTGAGATCCTGCATGTAGACAGAATGTGCAATGAGTGTGGTAACTGTATGAGCTTCTGCCCATATGACAGTGCACCATACAAAGACAAGTTTACGCTATTTAATGATATTAGTGACTTTGAAGACAGCGAAAATGCAGGCTTTGTTATTCTTCCTGACAACAAAGTCAGAGTGCGTCTAGGCGGTGTTAAGGATTATGAATTATCACAGCTTGATGTACTTTCTAAAGATATAAAGACATTGATAACTACTGTTATTGATGAGTATAAATATCTGTATTGATTAATAATTGGAGATGACCTAATTGGATATTCTTTTGCGTGGTGGAATTGTTGTTTCCGGCAAAAACTCAAAAAAGCTTGATGTGCTTATACAAGGTAGTAAAATTAAAGAAATCGGTCGCAGACTTTCTGCTGATAATGTACCGGTGATTGATTGTAGTGGGAAATTGATTTTCCCCGGATTTATAGATGCTCATACTCACTTTGATTTGGAAGTAAGCGATACGGTTACTGCTGATGATTTTGAGAGTGGTACAAAAGCTGCGGTGTGTGGTGGCACCACGACGATTATCGACTTTGCTACACAGAACAAAGGCGAAAGCCTTAGTACAGCACTGAATAATTGGCACATGAAAGCTTTCTCAAAAAGCAGTTGTGACTATGCTTTTCATATGGCAATTTCTGATTGGAACGACAGAATCAAAGAAGAGATTAACGATATGGTTGAACAGGGTGTTACTTCGTTCAAGGCTTATCTGACATATCCTGCGATGATGCTTTCTGATGAAGAGCTTTTTGATATGCTGTCAACGCTGAAAAAGTATGGTGGTATTGTAGGTGTACACTGTGAAAATCACGGTATAATCACAGCACTTACAAAAGAAAGAAAAGATAAGGGCGAGCTGTGTGTTGCTACTCATCCTAAAGTCAGACCTGCATTATGCGAGGCAGAAGCAATTGATAGGTTGCTCTCTATAGCGCAGATAGTTGATGTTAGTGTGGTTATCGTACACCTTAGCTCAAAAGAAGGCTTGCAGATGGTGCGTCATCACAGAAAAAACGGATGTAAAGTTTTTGTGGAAACCTGTCCGCAGTATCTGTTGCTTGATGAATCGAGATATGAGCTCAAAGGTTTAGAAGGAGCAAAGTTCGTTTGTTCACCGCCTATAAGAGCTAAGGAAGATAACAGAGAACTTTGGAATGCGCTAAAAACCGGTGAGATACAGACAGTAGCTACTGACCACTGTTCGTTTACAACTGAGCAGAAAAAAGTCGGGCTTGATGATTTTTCGAAAATGCCTAACGGTTTACCATCAGTAGAGAGCAGAGTAGTGCTGATGTATACCTACGGTGTGTGCAAAAAGCGCATCACCCTTGAGCGTATGTGTCAGCTTATGTGCGAGAATCCAGCAAAACTCTATGGCATGTATCCTAAGAAGGGAACTATCAATTCAGGCAGTGATGCTGATATAGTTATATATGATCCTAAATGTGACGGCTTTATTTCTAAAAACACTCACCACAGTGCATCAGACTACACACCATACGAGGGTGTACGCACAAAAGGAATGGTTGAGAGAGTATTTGTCAGAGGAAAAGAAGTAGTCAGAAATGGCGAAGTTATATTAGAGAATAAAGGTAAGTTTGTTCACAGAGCGAAAAGCACTCTATAGGTTATGGCAAAAGAAAAAGCACCGAGCTAATCGGTGCTTTTTTAATATATTATTTTAGCTTTTTATCAGGTGTACATTACCAACAAGTTTAAAACCGGCTTTCTTAAATGTTGCGTTAGCACTAAGGTTGCCGATGTTTGTGTAAAGCATAATTTGAGAGTTGCCGTCTTTTTTGTTTGATTTGCAAGCAATGTTTGTGACTAAAGATCCGTAGCCTTTGTTACGCTCTTCTTGCTTTGTTGCAGTAGAACGAATAGACGAGCACTCACCATCGTCATCACTGATAACACAAACTGAAACAATATTGCCGTTTTTCAACAGCAAATATGTGTTAAGTGCTAAAAAACGATTTACTTTACTAATGACTGTTTCTTCACTCCAGTGGAACTCGTCTTTCAGATCCATATAAAACTGGAAAAAAGCGTCTTTGAACTTTTTGTTGTATCTTTGTACAGTGACGCTGTTATCACTCAGAACTTTAGTATCGCAGTATTTGTATACACCAAGAGAAAACTCGCTTTTTACCTGATAATCTAGGTCGCAGCTAATGAGAGCGTACATATCGGAAAACATCTGAGCAACAGCTGGTTTGACGAAAAATTTAAGATCAGATGAGTTGAACTCACGAACTGCTTTAGCAACAGAAATTATGAAATCCATATCGTCGTGCATTCCGTCATTAGTCCATATCCACACGCTGTTGTGACCTGCTTTGCGGCATATGATGACGTTTTTATGGTCTGATAAAAACTCAGTGGTGTCATACTGGCGAGCACCCTCGATATAGTTAAAAACCATACGGTCGTTTTTGTACTCGGGTGTTGAAAAAACTGCGTCGTCAACAGAGATTTTTGAGATAATTGTGCTCATAGTATCCTCCAGTTGATTTCGTTACTGAACAGTAATACCCAGCTTTTTGAATTCATTCTCGAATTCAGAGAGGTCGTTTTTTGAGTATACAGGAGATGGACAGTTAGCGATAGCGCTCTCGATGTCTTTGAGACCATTGCCTGTAACAACTGATACAACGGTTGCGTCATTTTCAATCAAGCCTTCTTCACACAGCTTGATAAGACCTGCTGTAGCGGTTACACCTGCAGGTTCACCGAAAACTCCGCATTCTTTAGCTAAGAAACGCTGAGCTGCTCTGATTTCGTCGTCGGTGACATTAACTGTGATACCGTTTGAATCGAGAATAGCGTTGATAGCTTTGTCAGGGTTTCGTGGCACACCGACAGCTATAGAGTCAGCGTAGGTGTTTTCTTCCTGTGGAGTCCAGTTATTAGTCTTGTTTTTTGCAGCTACGTTGATAGGACAGCAACCGCTAGCCTGTACTGAAATCAGACGTGGAATTTTGTCAATAAGACCAACGCTGTACATATCATATAAACCTTTGTATACACCTGCGATTGTACAACCATCACCAACGGAGATAGCGACATAATCTGGAGCGTTAAAGTCAAGCTGCTCGATGATTTCGAGAGATACGGTCTTTTTGCCTTCGCTTAGGTAAGGGTTGATAGCGGCATTGCGGTTATACCAACCGTATTTATCAATAGCAGCTTTAGATAACTCGAATGTTTCTTCGTATGTGCCTTTGACTGCTGTGAGGTTAGCGCCGAACATCATAAGCTGAGCAATCTTTCCTTTTGGTGCGCGCTCAGGGACAAAGATGTAAGTGTTAAGTCCTGCGGCGGCAGCATTACCTGCAAGTGATGATGCTGCATTACCGGTTGAAGAACATGCGATAGTTGAGTATCCTGCTTCGATTGCTTTGGTTACTGCCATAGCGGAAGCTCTGTCTTTTAATGAAGATGTAGGGTTGATACCGTCATCTTTGATATATAGCTTTTTGATTCCGAGCTTCTTTGCAACTTTATCTACATCGTAAATAGGGGAGTTGCCGACACGAAGTCCAGCAGGAGTTGTATTCTCTTCAATAGGAAGAAGTTCACGGTAACGCCACATAGTCTGGTCTTCGCGGTTTTTAAGTACATCTTTATTAAAGATAGTTTTTATATATTCGTAGTCATAGATGACGTCGAGAATACCACCACATTCACAGGTGGTAGCATCAGCAGTAGCATCATAAGTATTGCCACACTTAACGCATTTTAAATATTTAACATTTTTCATAATATGATAATCACCTGATTACAGTTTCTTGAGTAAGCCTACTTCGTCGTTGAACTGATTGATAAGTTCGTCGAGTTCATCGATCTGCTTGTGTACAGCATCCCATGTGCCCTTTGTGTCATACCACAGAGCGTTGAGTTCTTCGACATCTCTGCCTTGCTGTTCAACCCATGTGTAGTACTTGAGGTTGTGGACACGCTTACGCTGTGCGTATGTAAGCTCGATGAGATTATCTGTCTTTAAGTTAAGCATATGGAGCTTGTGGTCGATTTCAGCTTCTTTGAGGTTGTACTCGCCGTGCATATCGTTGAGTTCGTCAATTCTTGACTGATACATACTAGCGCTGTCAGTTAATACTGTACCGATGATATCGTTCTCTGTAAACTCATAGTATTTAGCCATCTTGATACAGCATAGGATGTTTGCGATACCTGAGATGCCAAGCCATGAGAGCTTTTCAACAAAGTCTTTGTCTAAGCCTAAATCGTTGATGAGATAAGCTTTTCCGTCTTCAGTGTTGAAGAGTCTTAAAAGTCTCTGGCTGTCTTCGTCGTCGATAGCAATAGCCATATCAGTGTTCTTAACATTATGAATCCAAGGAATGTGCTTGTCGCCGATACCCTCGATTCTGTGACCGCCAAAACCATTGTCTAAGATAGTAGGACATTGTAAAGCTTCACCAACACCAAGTTTAAGAGTTGGATAATAATCTTTTAAGTAGTCACCTGCACTCATAGTGCCAGCAGAGCCTGAAGTAAAGCACGCACCAGAGAATTTATCATCAGGACGTTTGATAGCTTCAAAAACAGTAGAAAGAGCGTGGCCTGTGATGTTGTAGTGCCACAGTGGGTTGCCCATTTCTTCAAACTGGTTGAAAATCATAACATCGTCGCGCTGCTTGAGCTCCCATGTTTTATCAAAAATTTCTTTTACGTTTGATTCACAACCTGGAGTTGCGATGATTTCACCAGCAACAGTTTTAAGCCAATCAAATCTCTCTTTACTCATTTCTTCAGGAAGGATAGCGATTGAACTGCAAGCAAGAAGTGCCGAGTTGAACGCACCACCACGGCAATAGTTACCTGTAGAAGGCCATACAGCCTTGTGTACTGTTGCGTCGAACTGACCTGTAACAAGTCGTGGAGCAAGACAGCCGAAAGATGCACCAACTTTGTGACATCCTGTAGGGAACCACTTGCCAACCATAGCGAATATTCTGGCTTTTACGCCTGTGAGTTCACTTGGAAGTTCGATATAGTTAGGAACAGCTTGGAACAGACCGCCTGTTTCTTTAGCTTCGTTTTTCCATGTGATTCTGAAAAGGTTAACAGGATCAACATCCCACAGACCTGTGTGGCTGAGCTTATCCTTGATTTTCTCAGGGATGGAGTCAGGATTCTGCATCTGTTTGAAAGTTGGAATGATAATGTTGTTTTCCTTAGCCTTTTCAATATTGTGCTTGAGACCTTCGCGGTTGATTTTTAAATCAATCATTTTTTACCTCCTGTTTGACATCAATATAGTAATACATAAAAACGTATAGTTTATTTGGAATTGCTATATTAGGTGTAGCATAATTGTAGTCAGTTTTTTACTGTACATATATAGTAATACAACTAAGTTCACTTTTCAATAATTTTTTAGTGTAAAATTTGTATTTTTTGTTTGACACAACAACAACATACGATATAATAGAAGTAAGTACTATACACTATTTGGTGTATTAGGTATGATTTAGGAATGAAATGAGCATTGTTAGAAAAGAGGGATTTTGGTGAATTTTGACGCTATAAAAAAAGCCGCTGAAGGCTACGAAAAGGATATGACTAAGTTTTTGCGCGATCTTGTTGCAATTCCGTCTGAGAGTGCGCAGGAAGAGGGCGTTGCAAAACGTATTTTAGCTGAGATGGAGAACCTTCAGTTTGATAAGGCTGAGATTGATCCTATGGGTAACGTGCTCGGATGGATGGGCGATGGCGATAAAATCATCGCTTACGATGGACATATAGATACAGTAGGTTTAGGTGAAATGAGTAACTGGACATTTGATCCGTATGAAGGCTATGAGACCGATACTGAAATCGGTGGCAGAGGCACTTCTGACCAGGAGGGTGGTCTGGTGTCGGCTGTATATGGCGCAAAGATTATGAAAGATCTCGACCTCATTCCTGACGGCTACAAGATTTTGGTTACAGGTACAGTTCAGGAAGAAGACTGTGACGGTCTTTGCTGGCAGTATATCCACAACGAACTGGGGATTAAACCTGAGTTTGTGGTTATTACTGAGCCGACTGATAAGGGTATATACCGCGGTCAGCGCGGCAGAATGGAAATCAGAGTTGAAGTCAAGGGCGTTTCATGCCACGGTTCAGCACCTGAACGTGGCGACAACGCTATCTACAAAATGGCTGATATTATCACTGAAATCCGCGATTTGAATGACAGACTCCACTATGACGAGTTCTTAGGTAAGGGAACGGTTACAGTATCACAGTCTTTCTATAATTCGCCATCACGCTGTGCGGTTGCTGATATGGCGGCTGTGTCACTTGACAGACGTCTGACAGATGGCGAGACATGGGAGTCAGCACTTGAAGAAGTACGTGCACTACC
>JAUMXP010000212.1 GCA_030529125.1 Eubacteriales bacterium
CTTCAGCTTCCTTCTTAGCTTTAGCTTCAGCCTCAGCCTGTGCTCTTGCTTCAGCTTCTTTTTGAGCTCTTACACGAGGGTTCTCACGCTTTTCAACGCATCTGAGGTAAACAGCACCCATAGGTGGAACCATAAGGTTAATTGACTGTTCAAGACCGTGCATTGGTTCAACAGAAGTGTGAATCTGCTCAGGGTTGTCTGTGCAATCATAACCACCGTACTGAGGATCGTCAGTGTTGAGAACGATGTTGTAAACACCGAAGTCAGGAACACCGATAGAGTAGTTTTCTCTACGTACTGGCTGGAAGTTACATACAACGATGAGGCTATTGCCATCTCTGTCGATACGACGGAAAGCAATGATGCTCTGCTGATAGTCGTCGTGGTGGATCCAGTTGAAGCCTTCCCAAGAAAAGTCAACCTGACTCATACACTTG
The DNA here is from genome assembly GCA_030529125.1 of Eubacteriales bacterium. Taxonomy (GTDB): domain Bacteria; phylum Bacillota; class Clostridia; order Oscillospirales; family Acutalibacteraceae; genus Ruminococcoides. The sequence continues at coordinate 438 of JAUMXP010000212.1, forward strand.
TTGTCAAGATAGAGCTTATTGAGATCCTTGATGAAAGAGTTGAGCTGCTGGTGTCTTTCGTACTGGAGTAAGCCCCACTGGAGCTCTTCTGTAGAATTCCATTCATCGAACTGACCGAGTTCAGCACCCATGAATGTGAGTTTCTTACCAGGGTGAGCCATCATGTATGAGAGGAATACTCTAACACCTGCGAACTTATCGTTGTAGTCGCCAGGCATCTTATTGATGAGTGAGCCCTTACCATAAACTACCTCATCGTGTGAGATAGGGAGCAGGAAGTGCTCAGAGAATGCATACAAGAAGCTGAATGTAATGTTATCGTGGTGATATGGTCTCCACAGTGGGTCGAGTGACATATATGAGAGCATATCGTTCATCCAACCCATGTTCCACTTATAGTCAAATCCAAGACCGCCATCATAAACAGGTTTAGAAACCATAGGCCATGATGTACTTTCTTCAGCGATCATCATAACTTCAGGGTGGTGCAGGTGAACAGCAGTGTTGAGTCTCTTTAAGAATTCAACAGCCTCTAAGTGTTCTCTGCCACCGAAGCAGTTAGCTACCCATTCACCATCGTTGCGGTTATAGTCGAGATATAGCATAGAAGCAACTGCGTCTACACGGATACCGTCGATGTGATATTTATCGAGCCAGAACATTGCGGAAGATACGAGGAAAGAGATTACTTCATATCTAGCATAGTCGAATACGTATGTACCCCATTCTTTGTGCTCACCTTTTCTAGAGTCTTCGTACTCATAGCAGTGGATGCCGTCAAAACGACCTAAGCCGTGAGCGTCTTTAGGGAAGTGAGCAGGTACCCAGTCAAGGATAACACCGATACCGTTTTGGTGACATAAGTCGATAAAGTTCATGAATTGGTCAGGGTTGCCGTAACGTGAAGTAGGAGCAAAGTAACCAGTTACCTGATAGCCCCATGAGCCGTCAAACGGATACTCAGTCATAGGCATAAACTCAATGTGAGTATAGCCCATTTCCTTAACGTAAGGGATGAGTTCTTCAGCGAGCATATCGTATGAGAATACGTTGCCGTCTAAATATTTTCTCCATGAGCCAGCGTGAACCTCGTAGATATTCAAAGGTTCTTCAAAGTGGTTCTTGTTCTTCTTTGCTTCGAACCATTCGTTATCGCTCCAAATGTGGTTGTTAAGGTCGTATACAACTGATGCGTTGTCTGGTCTTGTCTGAGTATGGAAAGCGTAAGGGTCAGATTTGAGGAGTTTCTCAAACCAAGGAGTCTCAACGCAGTACTTGTAGATTTCAAAATCATACAGACCTTCGATGAAAAGTTCCCATACACCACCGTCAGAAATTTTATACATGTAGTTAGCAGTCTGGTCCCAGTTATTGAAGTTACCGACTACTGAAACTGTGAGGGCATTAGGAGCCCATACACGGAAAACAACACCGTCTTTGCCGTCCCAGTTAACCTTATGTGCGCCTAAGAAGTCGTATGCTCTTACTGCGTCACCGCCATGGAACAGTTCAAGAGGGGTTCTTTCGTCAAAAATTTGATAATTCATGAACAATCTCTCCTCATAATATATTAAATAATATAATTAAACATTATATATCAAGGATATAATATCATTATTTTAGTACAAATTCAAGTAAAAGCGCAATTTTAATAACAAAGTTTTCGTATATTTTTTATAAAAATTGTCA
>JAUMXP010000213.1 GCA_030529125.1 Eubacteriales bacterium
TTGAATGATAACGGCTTTCTTCCTGACGATACTGTTAACGTTAGTGAAAATCACCTTACTTTCAGAAACGCCCAACAGGTAACTATTGAACTGCATAAAAAGTTGTTTGTTCATGATGAAAGCTTCTATGAAAGGTATAACGATTTGTTCAGCAATGTATATGATGATGCTGTTTTAATTAATATAAACGATGTAGATATCAGAACCTTCAATTACACAGATAACATACTGTATCTTATTTTACATAGTCTCAAGCATTTTACAAGCAGTGGCGTTGGAATCCGACAGTTGTGCGATATAATACTGTTTGCCGATAAATATGACGATTGTATCGATTGGGACAAGCTCTATTCAGGTTGTGCGAGTGTAAATGCCGAGTACTATGCTGCCGCAATATTCAGAATAGGTAAGACCATCTGGGTAAATATATATCTAAATTCCAAAGCAATATAAACTGGAGTAAAATAGAAGTAGATGAGACCTTATTAATAGATGATGTGCTTTCAAGCGGAGTGTATGGCAGAGTTTCAGATGCACATATGTTGAGTGGAGCGTTTTCTTTCACAATATTCAGAAATGAGAAAAACGGGATATTAAAGATAATTTTTCTTTCCAGAAAGAATCTGAGTGAAAGATATTCGTATGCTAGGAAATATCCTGTTTTATTGCCGGTTGCGTGGATACATAGAATCTTAGTTAAGTTGATAGGTAAAGATCGTCAAAAGTTCGGTGACATTATTGAGTCGTTGCGCATAGGTAAAAAAAGAAGCGAACTGTTTGAAATATATAAGATTAAAAATAATCGGTAGCATATATACTCAAGTAAATGAGTAGTTGGTGACAAAATGAGCTATAAACCTCTGAAGGAAATTGACACAGTTGAATATCTTAACGCTCTGTGTTCCATCATCTCTAAGGGTGAGGGTGTGTCGACTATTGTCACGGGGTCTAGCATGGAGCCTTTTTTTACTAGCAACAAATCATGGGTCTATCTTGAAAAGCCTGAGCAAAAGCTCAACAAAGGAGACATAGCCTTATATGTAAGGAGTAATGGTGAATTTGTTTTACACAGAGTTTATATGGTAGATGATGATAATTTATATTTTGTTGGTGATGCTCAATCAGTGGTTGAAGGACCCGTACCCTATAGCAGTGTAAAGGGTGTTGTGACAAAATATAAACGAAGAAAAAAGTGGCGTGATACATCGACGGTCGTATGGAAATTTTATAGTAGGATTTGGATTCGGAATTTAAAATTCAGATACCTTGCTATAAAAATACACTTTACGCTCAGGCATTTCTTATATAAAATTAAATGTTTATTTCATAAGTAAAACTACCCTGTTTAGGCTTTCTAAACAGGGTAGTTTTTTAGATTATTGCCTTTCAGACAGTTCTGCACGCAAGTGCAGAACAAACAACCACCCGCTATGCGGGTGCGCGTCAAAGGTTATACAAAAAAATCTCCCATCTTGGTACAATGAGGATGTTCAGACCTTATTGCAAAAAGAAAGGAGATTTTTATGGCTAACCAATATAATAGTTTATCTCACACAAAGTGGTTATGCAAATATCACATAGTGATAGTACCTAAGTATAGAAGAAAAATAATATACAATCAGTACAGAAAAGACTTACAGGAAATCATAAGAACCTTGTGTAAGTATAAAGGTGTAGAAATCCTAGAGGGACACATGATGCCCGACCATGTGCATTTGCTCTTAAGTATACCACCAAGAGTTAATGTGTCAAGTTTTATGGGATACCTAAAAGGTAAAAGTGCTCTTATGATGTTTGACAGACACGCCAATCTAAAATACAAGTTTGGAAATCGGCACTTTTGGGCAGAAGGTTATTATGTATCTACAGTTGGATTGAATGAATCAACGATAAGAAAATATATACAAGACCAAGAAAAAGCAGATATAGCTTTAGATAAGCTGAGCGTAAAAGAATACGAGGATCCATTTGCTAAATAAACCCCTTTAGGGGTATGCCAAAGAGGCAAATGCAATAAGGCTTGAACAAAGTGAAAGCCCGCGCCTTGAGACGCGGGCAAGTAACAGGGCTTATAGCCCCTGTGCAAACCACCCGTTTGACGGGTGGTTATGATTTACACCACGAAA
>JAUMXP010000061.1 GCA_030529125.1 Eubacteriales bacterium
TAGTCGCTATGCTTCTTGCCGGCGGACAGGGCTCTCGTCTTGGTGTGCTTACAAAAAAGCTCGCTAAACCTGCTGTTCCTTTTGGCGGTAAGTACAGAATCATCGACTTTCCTCTTTCTAACTGCACCAACTCAGGTATCGAAGCAGTTGGTGTGCTGACACAGTATCAGCCACTTGTTTTAAACGAATATGTCGGCAACGGTCAGCCATGGGACCTTGACGGTCTCAACAACGGTGTCACCTGCTTACAACCATACGAATCCAAAGAAGGTTCAGACTGGTATTCAGGCACCGCTAACGCTATCTATCAGAACATTGATTTTGTTGACAGATATGACCCTGAATACGTAGTCGTACTCTCAGGTGACCATATCTACAAAATGAACTATGCTGATATGATTAAATATCACAAAAAAAATAACGCGGCATGCACTATAGCGGTTATCGATGTACCGCTTGAGGAAGCATCCCGCTTTGGTATTCTTAATACAAACCCTGATGGCTCAATTTATGAGTTTGACGAAAAGCCTGCAGTGCCTAAGAGCACTAATGCATCTATGGGTATCTACGTCTTCAACTGGAAGGTTATGAAGAAATTCCTTATTGAAGATGAACTCAAAGAAGATTCAAGCCACGACTTCGGTAAAGACGTTCTTCCTGCAATGCTTAACGCAGGCGAGCGTATGATGGCATATCCTTATGAGGGTTACTGGAAAGACGTTGGAACTATTGACAGCTTATGGGAAGCTAATATGGATCTGCTCGACCCTAAATCTACCCTCAGCTTAAAGCATGTATATTCCCGCAACCCAATGATGCCACCTCACTTTGTTGGTGAGAACGCTGAAATTCAGAATTCTATGCTTGCTGACGGTTGTAACGTAGACGGCAAGCTCGAGTTTTCTATTCTCTTCCCTGGCGTTACTATCGGCAAAGGTGCTGTAATCAATTCATCTATCATTATGCCGGGTGCAGTTATCAAAGAAGGAGCTAACATTCAGTTCTCTATCATTTCTGAAAACACTGTTATCGGTAAAAATGCGCAGATTGGTAAGAATCCGTCAGACTGCGAGAACCGTGACGATTGGGGCATCACAGTAATAGGCGACGGTTTAAACATCGGCGACAATGTGGTCATCGAAGCAAAAGCGATGATCGATCATGATGTGGAGGTGTGATTATGGGATCTAACAGAATTTTAGGATTAATTTTCGCCAACACATTCGAAGAAAGTATGCCTGATCTCACAGCTAGCCGTACAATGGGTTCGGTGCCTTTTGGCGGTAAATACAGATTAATTGACTTTCCTCTGTCTAATATGAGCAACTCAGGTATCAATAATGTTGGTATCATCACAAGAAGCAACTTCCTCTCACTTATGGACCATTTAGGTACAGGTAACGCATGGGATTTAGCTAAACGCAGAAGCGGTCTGACAATACTCCCACCATATAAAGAGCATAAATTCGATGGTATTATCGAAACACTTTACACTCTTCACGACTTTATTGAACATGGCAATGAAGAATATGTGCTTATTGACCACGCAGGTTGCGTATCAAACTTCAACTACAGAAAACTTCTTGAATATCACGAGCAAAAAGGTGCTGATATCACCTTCATCTACACAAAGAGAAGTAGAGAGTGTGAGGTTCAGGCTGAAGGCACAATGCTTGATATCGATAAATCTGGTAGAGTTACAAAGGTTCTGCTACCATCTATTTGCTACAGTAATACAACATTTTCTTCAGGTGCATTCTTAATCAAGAAAGAACTGCTTATGAATATGGTAAGAAATCTTGTTGCTGAAAACAAAACTGATTTCACTAGAGATTTTCTCCAGCCTAATGTAAACGATCTTAAAATTTACGCTTTTGAAAACACAGGATACTGTGCAATCATCACATCGATGAAAGATTATTTCAAAGCCAGCATGGAGCTGATGGATCCGGAAGTACGAGCTCATCTGTTCAACCCTAAGCGCCCTATCTACACCAAAGTCAGAGATGATATGCCAAGTAGATACGGACTTGAGAGCTCAGTCAAAGGCTCACTCATTGCTCAGGGCTGTACTATTGACGGCATCGTAGAAAATAGTATAATATCCAAGGGTGTTAAAATCGGCAAAGGTGCTCATATCAAAAACTGTATTGTTATGCAAGATACAGTTATCGGCGAAAACGCTGATTTGAGCCATATCATCATCGACAAAGACGTTGTAGTCTCTGATAATAAAACTATCATCGGCTGCGAATCTTATCCGATGTATATAGCTAAACGCTCTGTTATCTAAACACTGGAGGCAAAAATTAGGAAAATTCTTTATTGTGCAAGCGAAGCTAACCCTTTTGCAGGTAGCGGCGGACTTGCTGATGTTGCCGGCTCTCTGCCACATACATTATGTAGAAAGGGTCAGGACTGCAGAATCGTTATGCCACTATACGGCACTATCCCACAAGACCTCAAAAACCAGATGAATTTCATCACGAACTTCACTGTTCCTGTTTCATGGCGTCATCAGTACTGCGGTCTTTTCTGGGCTAGATGGAACGACTGCACATACTACTTTATTGATAACGAATACTACTTCAACAGAAATGCGCTGTATGGTTTCTACGATGATGCTGAGAGATTTGCATTCTTCTCAAGAGCAATACTCGAAATGTTGCCATACATTGATTTCCATCCGGACATCATCCACACAAACGACTGGCAGACAGCTTTAGTTCCTGTTTACTACTATCTCTTCTATTCTAAGAACCCTTGGTATCACAACATCAAGAGTGTCTTCACTATCCATAACATCCAGTATCAGGGTAAGTATGGTTGGGACGTAAACACTGAGTGCGTTGGTATCCCTGAATCAGAGCAAAAGATTCTCGAGATGGACGGCAAGCTCAATATGATGAAGGGTGCTATCCAGTGTGCCACACGTGTAACAACTGTTTCACCAAGCTACGCTGCTGAAATCAAAGATCCATGGTACAGCCATGGTTTGCACCACCCACTTATCAACAACCACTACAAGCTGTGCGGTATCTTAAACGGTATTGACGGTATGAGCTACGACCCTGCTACCGACTATCAGCTTTACTGCAACTATACTAAAGAGAATATGGGCGGTAAGGGCGAATGTAAACGTGCTTTACAGGAAAGACTCAATCTTCCTCAGTCATGGGATACTCCAATGGTTGCGATGATCACCCGTCTCGTATCTCACAAAGGTCTCGATCTTGTTAGAGGCGGTCTGGAAGACCTTCTGAATACTCAGAAAATGCAGTTTGTTATCTTAGGCTCAGGCGACGAAGAGTACGAACAGTTCTTCAGAGATATGCAGTGGAAATATCCTGACAGAGTTCGTTTCTGCCAGGGCTTTATCCCTGAACTTGCCAGAAAGATTTATTCAGGCGCTGACATCTTCCTGATGCCATCAAAGCAGGAGCCTTGTGGTCTTTCTCAGATGATTGCACTCAGATATGGTACAATTCCTGTTGTTCGAGAAGTAGGCGGTCTTAAAGACTCTGTATTTGACAGCTACGACAACTATGGCAACGGCTTTACATTCAAGAATTATGACATCGCTGATATGTGCAACGCTGTTAAGCGAGCACTAGCAGGTATCTATGATAATGAAGGCTGGCACCAGCTTATGTGGCGCGCTATGATGAGCGACAACAGTTGGGAGCGTAGTGCTCAGGACTATATCAACGTATATCAAGATACATTAAACTGGCTATAAACATTAAAACGGAGAGGTAATCCTCTCCGTTTTTTTAATAATCCTCTATATCAAACTTTCTGTCTTTATAGTAATACTCTCTGTCATCATCAGTGATTTCTCTCAGAACTTTGCACGGATTTCCAACCGCTACAGTATCAGATGGTATGTCCTTTGTGACCACACTACCTGAACCAATAACACAGTTATCCCCTATTTTTACTCCAGGATTAAGTACGACATTGGCACCTATCCATACATTGTTACCAATTTTCACTTCGTCAGCGTACTCATATTTCCTACGTGATAGATGATGTATAGGGTGACCTGCTGTAGTAATGCAAACATTTGGCCCAACAAGGACATTATCGCCAATAATAACTCTAGCACAGTCCAACACAATGAGGTTGTAGTTTGCGTAAAAGTTGTTTCCTATACAGATATTGTATCCATAATCGCACCTGAATGGCGGCTCAATATAAAAGCTACCTTTAGCATCAGGTATGAGCTCTTTGAGATATTTATTGCGGCTTTCGACATCAAGCGGATCACAAGTATTGATTTTGTGGCACAATACTTTAGCTTTTTGTCGGTCTTCAAAAAGTCCATCTTCATTCGACAGATACGGCAGTCCTTTAAGCATTCTTTCCTTATGGTTCATAGAATCACCTCTTTTCACAAAATCTTACCACATAAATATAGCTTTATCAAGCAAATAAATAGCTATTGATTTTAAGTTTATATTATGTTATAATGTAGCGTAGCGCAAGCCGTATTATTATTCGTGTAAATAAGCGAGCAACAGGCCCTGTACGATTATGGCCTGTGAACCATGTCAGGCGGGGAACCGAGCAGCATTAAGCAGTTTTCGTGATGCGATACAGTAAGTCTGTTGTTCACTTATTTATACGATGAGCCGTTTTTGGCTACGGCTTGCTTTTTTGTTAGGAGTGAGATTATGTATCAGGTACTTTATCGTAAATACAGACCTGCGACTTTTGAGGATGTTGTAGGACAGCCTCAGGTCACTGTTACTCTTAAAAATGAATTAAAATCAGGTAGAATCAACCACGCATATCTGTTCACTGGTTCTCGTGGTACAGGTAAAACCACTTGTGCTAAAATTTTAGCTAAAGCAGTCAACTGCCTTAATCTAGACGATTCTAACCCATGTGGCGAGTGCGATAACTGTAAGGGTATTGAAAGTGGCGAGATTCTCGACGTAGTTGAGATGGACGCTGCCTCCAACCGTAAACTTGACGACATCAGAAATATCATCGACGAAGTTGCGTTTACTCCTGCTAAGGCTAAATACCGCGTCTATATCATTGACGAGGTACACATGCTCACCACCGAAGCTTTCAACGCACTGCTCAAAACACTCGAAGAGCCACCAAAGCATGTTGTGTTCATTCTGGCTACAACAGAGGTTCACAAGCTCCCTGCTACTATCACCTCACGTTGTCAGCGCTTTGATTTTCACAGAATCGCTCCTAAAGATATTTCATACAGACTCCAGACTATCGCAGATAGCGAGGGTATCTCCCTAAGCGATGAAGCAGCGCTCTTAATATCTGTTATTGCTGACGGTGCTCTGAGAGACGCTATCTCACTGCTTGACAGATGCATCGGCATAGCTGAAAACGACATCACAGCTGATGTTGTTCGAAACGCTGCCGGTCTTGCAAGTAAAAATTATCTGTTTGAACTATGCACATGTACTATTAATAAGAATCCAGCTAAAGCTCTATCAATCATCGATAGACTTTACGGTGAATCCAAAGATGTGCTAAGACTCTGCGACGAGCTTATCTCCCACTTCCGTTTTTTGATGCTCATCAAAACAGTGAAGAACGCAAGAGAAATGCTTGCGTTTGCTGATCGTGAATTTGAGGCAGCTCAGTCACAGTGCGACTTCTTATCTTTGGCTGATATAGTGTTCGCTATGGATGTATTTTCTCGTGCGTTTGAGCGTATGGGAAAAGGCGCTAACAACCGAACTGAGCTTGAGATGGCTATAGTTAAGCTGTGTTCACCTGAGCTTGATGCTACTACAGAGGCGCTGACCACACGTGTTGCTGCACTCGAGAAAGCCGTTAAGATGCTCTCAAGCAACGCTGTAGCTACACAGTCTGTATCGACGCCTGCTCCTGCTCCAACGCCTGCTCCTGTTGCGGTTTCTAATGAAACTAAACAGGACGAAAGAATTACTAAAGAAGAAACTAAACCTACAACTGAGGTTGATATTAAAGAAGAAGCAGACAAAGCTCCTGCTATAGATGTAGTTGAAAACTCAGCAGAGCTACCACCTACTCCTGACACACCATTGGTAATAGAGCAAAAAGCAGAAGAACCAGTCAAAGCTGTTGATACTCCTACGCCTGCAAAAAAGGCTGTCAATCTTGACGATGTTTACAACAACGCACAGCCTATGCTCGAGTGGCCTGAGGTCATAAATAATCTGAAACGCTACTCAAGAGCTATTTCTGCTGCGTTCGAGAGTTCTAACGCTTATGTCAGCGGTGACTATCTGCTGATTGAAACAGATCAAGATATTGCATTCCAGTTGCTGAAGAAATCGTCTCAGCGCGACAACATCCGCAAGGCCGTTTCTGAAATCACAGGAAAAACATACAAACTTGGTCCATATAAAAAGCCTGAAGCCGAAGAGAAGAAAGACGATGTACTCGAAAATTTCATCGCAAATCTCAAAAGCTCAGGTATTAACGTAACTGAAGAATAAACAACCGAAAGGAAGATATATTATGAAAGCAAGATTACCACAGGGCTACGGCGGTGGCGCAGGAAACATTCAGCAGCTCGCACGTCAGGCTCAGAAAATGCAGGACGATATGGCTGCTGCTACTGAAGAATTAAACGCAAAAGAATATGAGGCTAGTGCAGGCGGCAACGCTGTTAAAGTAACTGTTACAGGTCAGCTCGAAGTTAAAGCTATCGAAATCGAACCAGAAGTAGTTGATCCGGAAGATGTAGAAATGCTCTCTGACCTCGTTATGGCAGCTGTAAACGAAGCTCTGCGTGCAGCCAACAAGGATAAAGAAGAAACTATGGAAAAAATCTCAGGCGGTCTTAACCTAGGTGCTATGGGCATGGGTGGTTTATTCTAATGGCTAATTACAACGTAGTCCCACTGCAAAAACTCATCGAACAATTCGAGCGACTCCCAGGTATTGGTTCCAAAACAGCACAGCGTCTTGCGTACTTTGTACTGAATATGCCAAAAGAACAGGCGAATGAGTTTTCGAAAGCTATCATTGATGCACATGAGAAAATCCGTTACTGTGAGGTTTGTTGCAACTTTTCAGAGGGTGACCTCTGCCCTGTTTGCAAAAGCCCGACCAGAGATAAATCTGTCATCTGTGTAGTGGAAACTCCGCGCGATGCCTTTGCGCTTGAGAACACTCACGAGTTTGATGGAGTATATCACGTACTACACGGCGCTATCTCGCCACTAAACGGCATAGGCCCTGACCAGCTGTATATCAAGCAACTTCTCAACAGACTATCTGACGATACCGTCAAAGAAGTTATCATGGCTACCAATCCTACTGTCGAAGGCGAAGCTACAGCTATGTATATCAGCAGACTTTTAAAGCCACTAGGAATAAAGGTCACACGACTTGCATACGGTATACCTGTGGGTGGCGATCTTGAGTACGCTGACGAAGTTACACTCGCACGTGCACTGGAAGGCAGGAATGAACTGTAATGAAAGAAAGCACTAAAACTATTGCTCAGAATAAAAAAGCGTTCCACGACTATTTCATCGAGGAAAAATACGAAGCCGGCATCGAACTGTGTGGCACCGAGGTTAAATCTCTACGACAAGGTCGAGTTAATCTCAAAGACTGTTGGTGCAACATCGTAGAAGGCGAAATTTTCGTAAACTCGATGCATATCAGCCCGTATGAACGTGGCAATATATTTAACAAAGACCCACTGCGCGTTCGAAAGCTTCTGATGCACAAGCGTGAAATCAACAAGCTCATCGGTCTGACTAAACAGGACGGCTACTCCCTCATTCCGCTTTCGTTGTATTTCAAAGGAAGCAGAGTCAAGGTTGAGCTCGGACTGTGCAAAGGTAAAAAGCTCTACGATAAGCGCGAGGCTATGGCTCAGAAAGCCGCTAAACGTGACATCGAGCGCGCTATGAAAGAAAAGCAACGAGGTTGATGTTTACACACCTACACGGGGATGTAAAGGTTTCGACGGGGATCACAAACCTTGGTAAGCGAGTAGTGGTGAGGCACCACTTTAAAAGCTTCAACTTAAAAAATAAACAACAACAATAAAGTTGCTTTAGCTGCTTAATGCAGCTCGCTCCCCTATTGAGTACCACGGCAATAGGCTGAGCGTCGACTAGTGGTTCCTGTGAACAGCCCACGCCTTTAAGCTGTCACACACAAAAGGCTACCAAGGCACAAAGCCTGTTGTTGGGCGTTGTGTCAAGGGAATGTTAATACATCAACTGCACTCGGAGAAAGCCTTGGGGCGAGGTTTTCGGACAGGAGTTCGATTCTCCTCATCTCCACCAAAAAAGTCGCAATCGTATATACGGTTGCGACTTTTATTTTGCGTGCGTTTCGGTAGAAACTCACATAGAATAATCAAAAATATTAAGATTATAATTCAGGTATAAGTTGAGCGACATAACGCTGTATCAATGAAGCATCCAGTATTGTTATTTCGCCATTTTTATCAGCATCAGCATAATCAAATCTCTCGTCACTTATTATTACCAACTGCGCTAAATGGAGCTGAATATATGTAGCATCTAACACCGTTACTATATCATCACCATCAACATCACCCAAAATAAATAGAACTGGTATAATCTCCTGCTTAACAATAACCTCATTGCATACAGAACAATGCGAGCCGTCTGTCAAGCCTTCCTTTGTAGCTGTTGCTTCATATCCTTTGTCAGCTACCTCTGTATGACCAAGCGCTTCAATTTCTATCTGCTCACATAATGTAACGCCACACACCAAACAATGCTTACCCTCTGTTAAGCCTGTTTCAGTACAACTTGGTGCTACAGCTTCATCGACAACTTCAGTGTGTCCTGTAGACAAATAAAATATATACAAAAGACTACACAGAGATATTTCCTTGTGCAGTCTATCTCTATTTGACTTTTTCAACATAGGCACATTCAAAAATTTGGAACAAGAAATCAAATAAGAACAATTAATATTTATATTAACGCATCTCTTCTTCAGTAAAAGATGCGTTTTCTTTTTCTTTGTTTTCTTCTTCT
>JAUMXP010000062.1 GCA_030529125.1 Eubacteriales bacterium
TCAGGTATATTTATTGCTTTTCGTGGCACTGTCGATAGCTTAGTTGGTTGGTGAGATGACCTTAAGATGTCTTTTGCAAGAGTTCCTTCTCAGGACTATGCACTTGATTATGTTAAGAAGATAATGGATGCTTGTCCTAATATTCCTGTGTATATTACTGGTCACTCCAAAGGTGGTAATCTTGCTATCTGGTCTGCAGCTCAGCTTGATAAAGAGAGAAGTGCTCGACTGGTCAGGGTTTTTGATAACGATGGCCCGGGCTTTTGCAAAGATTTCATGGACCCTGAGGGCTATGAGCGAATATATAAGAAAACAACCAAGTATGTTGTGAACTTTTCTGTAATTGGTATGCTTTTGGATAGCAAAACACAGCAGAAAGTTGTAGCTAACAACGAAGTAAATACTTTAAGACAGCACTATCCGATGTCATGGGTTGTAGAAGGTAATAAGTTCTACACTCTAACTAAGAGGTCAGAACTCGCGAAAGCTACTGATGAAATACTACGCGAATGGATAAGCACTCTGACTTTTGAAGAAAGAGAAAAACTGACATCGATTATCGTAGATATTCTGCAGTCATCAAACGCTAAGACTATCAGCGAAATCAGAAGAACAGAGGGTATACAGGATGTTATCCCTATGCTGAAGACGTATATTGACTCTGACAAAGAAACTAAAAAGTTTATTGCAAGTGTCAACGGAAGACTTCGAACTGCTATCAAGAATAACGCTACAAAGCAGAAGAATTCTAAAAAATCTAATAAGAAAGGCGATACACCACAAATAGCTGAAGAAGTGATAGCGGACAATGACGATAAATCCACTGAGTAATAGGGAAGTACTGCTTTATTTATGTTTGATAAGCACATTTTAGTTCTATAACAGAAAAATAACCGCAAATTCGATATGCGCAATACGGGTTTAGAGTAGCGTATATTTCGGATTTGCGGTTTTTTGGTGCATTGTGCACAAATATAGAAATTTATCCCAACTTTAATTGTGTCAAATATGGGTTGACTTTAGTGTGCTAATACGCTAAAATGATAACACACTAAAAAATTCGGAGGAATTTATTATGAAAAAAATTATAGCATTAGTAATGGCACTTTTAATGATCGGCGTTGTATTCGTTGGTTGTGGCTCTGATGATACAACAGACACAGCAACAGCTGACAACGCATCATCTGCATCTGAACTTGATCAGATCAAAGCTAACGGCAAGCTTGTTATCGGTTATACAGTATATAAACCAATGAACTACACTGATGATAACGGTGAATTCGTAGGTTTCGATACTGAGTATGCTAAACTCGTTTGTGATGAACTCGGCGTAACAGCTGAATTTGTTGAGATTAACTGGGATACAAAGGAAGTTGACCTTAACTCAGGCGCTATCGACTGTATCTGGAACGGCTTCACAATCACTCCAGAGCGTGAAGAACAGCTTGACTTCACAAAGCCATACCTCAGAAATAAGCAGGTTGTTGTTATCCGCAAGGACGATGCTGCTAAGTACACAGATATTAATTCACTTGCTAATGGTACTTTAACAGCAGAAAAAGGTTCTGCTGGTGAGACTGCTATCAAAGACAACGAAGCACTCAAGGGCGCTGCTTATGTAGAGTCAGATTTACAGACATCTGCACTTATGGCAGTTAAGGCTATGACAGCTGATGCTTGTGTTGTTGACTACACAGTTGCTACTTCAATGGCTGGCAACGGTGACTACGCTGACCTTATGGTTATTGATGGACTTGCATTAATTGATGAAGAATACGGTATCGGTTTCAGAACAGGTTCTGACATCACAGCTAAAGTAAACGAGATTACAGATAAGTTTATCAGCGATGGCACACTTGCTGCTCTTGCTCAGAAATACGAGCTCGAGACAAGTCTCATTAAGTAATCAGTATTAATTAGAGTATATTTAAAAGGCAGACATGGTTTTCATGGCTGCCTTTTGGGTGTTTTATAAGGATATAATTAGAAAGGCTACATTATGGATCCTACTTCATTGTCAGCGGTAACGCTGAATTTACTAAGAGGTTTTGGCACAACATTTGCGTTGTTTGCTATTACTCTGATAGCAGCTATTCCGCTTGGTCTTATTATTACATTCGGTTCTTCAAGCAGGATCAAACCGATTGCATATATTGTGAGAACTTTTGTCTGGATTATCAGAGGCACACCGTTGCTTTTACAGATTCTTGTTCTTGTATATGGTCCTGGACTGGTGTTTAAAGTTCAGTTATATGAAAACTCTATCGGTGTTATGATAGCGTTTATCATTAACTACGCTTGTTACTTCTCTGAGATTTTCAGAGGCGGTATCGAATCTGTGCCACGTGGTCAGAAGGAAGCGGGCTTTGTTCTGGGTATGACCAAGTCTCAGATTTTCTTCAAAATCACACTTATGCAGGTTATTAAGCATATTATCCCGCCTATGGGTAACGAGATTATCACACTTGTTAAGGATACATCCCTTGTGCGTATCGTAGGTGCGTTGATGTTTATGGGTACACAGCACAAGGAGATATTGGGCGAGGCGTTTGAGTACGTTGGTGTAAACGCACTTATCTGGCCGTTGTTCTACTCTGCAGTGTTCTATCTTGCTTTTTGTGGCATTCTCACATTATTGTTCTCATATCTTGAGAAGAAGCTTTCTTACTTCAAGATTTAAGGGGGTGTAGTTGTGTCAGTTTTAGAAATTAAAGATTTCAAAAAATCATTTGGTAAAATCAAAGTTTTAAAGGGCATCGACTTCACTCTTGAGCGTGGACAGGCTTTGTCTATTATCGGTTCATCCGGTAGCGGTAAAACAACACTTCTGCGTTGCCTTAATTTCTTGGAGCAGCCTGAAGAGGGACAGATGTTTGTTGACGGTAACTGTATCTTTGATGCAGCAGTTGACAAAAACATCAAAGCCAAAGATCTGCGTCAGCGTCAGTTGAATTTCGGTCTTGTTTTCCAGAATTTCAATCTGTTCCCGCAGTATACAGTGCTTGATAATGTGTGTCTTGCACCTAAGATGCTTGCTAAGGAATCACCTGATTTTCATAGAAATAAAAAAGAGATTTACGCACAGATTGAAGAGAATGCACGAAAGATTATCGAGCGTGTAGGTATGACATCTCGTATAGATATGTATCCGTGCCAGCTGTCCGGTGGTCAGCAACAGCGTGTTGCTATTGCACGTGCGCTAGCACTCAATCCTAAGATTCTGTGCTTTGACGAACCTACATCAGCGCTTGACCCTGAGCTTACAGGCGAAGTATTAAAGGTTATCCGTTCTTTAAAAGACGGTGACTGCACAATGGTTATCGTAACTCACGAGATGAACTTTGCTAAAGAAGTTTCTGACAAGATCATCTTCATGGATGATGGCATTATTACTGAGCAGGGCTCACCTGAGATTCTCGATAATCCTAAGTCAGAACGACTCAAAGAATTTTTAACAGCATTTTCACAGTGATTTTCACTAATGCTATATATACAGATGGGGGACAGCTTATGCTGTCCTTCGTTTGCTTTATGCATAAAAACAGATGAAAGTGCATAAATATACACTAATATGCAAAAATTATTGACAGATAATGCACTTGTTATGTAGATTGTAACAACAGCTGATTTTTGCATATATTCACTGTTTCTGCATATTCAACTGTGATTAGTTCTACTGTAATATGTTTTTTTGAAGTGTTAGTTGTTAATATCACTGAAAGTTGAATAAATATGCAAAAAATTCTTGCATATTGTGTTTTTATGGTGTATAGTTAGTTTAGTTTAAAAAAACTAAAATATTTATCCTATTAAGGAGAGGTAATTATTATGAAAAAGTTATTTGCACTTATTCTTGCTATCCTTATGGTAGCATCTCTCGCAGCTTGTTCAGGCGACACTGAGACAGAAACTGCAGACACAAACGACACAACTGCTGAAGAACTTATCATGGGTACTAACGCATATTTCCCACCATACGAGTATTATGATGCTGATGGTACAACAATCGTTGGTATTGATGCTGAGATTGCACAGGCTGTTGCTGATAAGCTTGGTATGAAGCTCACAATCAAAGATATGGACTTTGACTCACTCTTAACTGCTGTTCAAACAGGTTCTGTAGATATCGTTTTTGCTGGCCTTACTGTTACAGAAGAACGTCAGCAGGCTGTTGATTTTACTGTTACATACGCTACAGGTATTCAGGTAATCATCGTTCCTAACGATTCTGACATCGCTTCTGTTGATGATCTCGCTGGCAAGACAATTGGTGTACAGGCTGGTACAACAGGTGACATCTACTGTACAGGTGACTATGGTCAGGATAGCGTTAAGCAGTTCCAGAACGGCGCTTTAGCTGTAGCTGCTTTACAGAATGGTCAGGTTGACTGTGTTGTTATCGACAACGAGCCTGCTAAGTCTTTTGTTGAAGCAAACGAAGGTCTCAAGATTTTAGACACAGAATATATCACAGAAGATTACGCTGCTGCTATTTCTAAGGATAACGCAGACCTCACAACAAAGGTTAACAATGCTATGGAAGAACTCAAGGCTGACGGCACAATCGACGCAATTATTGCTAAGTACATCAAAGCTGAATAATTAATAACACAAATATTATGCAATAGGGACGGTTTTTGCACCGCCCCTATTGTTTGCGTTTAAATGAGGATTTTTTATGATAGATTTATATACCTTCTCTGAATGGTTGGCTGATGCTCCTGAGTGGTTCCAAAGCTGGCCTGAGTGGATTCAGAATTTATTTTATCAACTATATCAGACTTTTATTTATGATGACCGTTATATGCTTTTCCTCAATGGTCTCAAAATTACATTTATAGTTACAATCGGTGCGCTAATCTTAGGCGTTATCATCGGTCTTATTATTGCTATTGTCCGTGTTTCACATGATTCTATAACCAATAAAAAGCCGAATATATTCTTAAGAATAGTCAATCGCATTTGTATGTGGTACCTCACTATTGTTCGTGGTACACCTATGATGGTACAGCTGCTTATCATGGGCTTTGTTATTATGGTGCCTCAGACAGAGTTTGATTGTATTATGTGTGCTATTGTTACTCTGGGTATTAACTCAGGTGCTTATGTTGCGGAGATTGTTCGTTCCGGTATTATGTCTGTAGATAAAGGTCAGATGGAAGCCGGTCGCTCTATCGGTTTCAACTATATCCAGACAATGTGGCATGTTATTATTCCACAAGCTGTAAAGAATATTTTACCTGCTCTTGGTAACGAGATGATCACTCTGTTGAAGGATACATCGCTTGTATCAGTTATTTCTCTGCGCGATGTTACCTTACAGGCAAAGAACGTTATGAGCCTCTCTTATCAGGTGTATGTACCATATATCAGCCTTGCGGTTATTTACTTAGTTATAGTTATTATTATGACTAAGCTTCTCGGTATGCTTGAGAGGAGGTTGAATAAGAATGAACGATAATGCTTTAATTCAGGTACGAGATCTGTACAAACACTATAAAGACGGCGAAATCAAAGCTTTAGATGGTGTTTCCATTGACGTAAACAAAGGCGAAGTTATTGTTATTATCGGACCATCAGGTTCAGGTAAGTCAACACTTCTGCGTTCTTTAAACCTTCTTGAGTGGCCAACAAGCGGTAGTATTGTTTTTGACAATATTGAGATTACTGATCCTAAAAATAATATTAATATTCATCGACAGAAAATGGGTATGGTGTTCCAACACTTCAATCTTTTCCCACATATGACTATTATGAAGAATCTGACTATTGGTCCTACTAAACTTCTTGGTGTTTCAAAAGCTGATGCCGAGGCTAAAGCGTTAGAACTTTTAGACAGAGTAGGGCTGAGCGACAGAGCGGATGCTTATCCTAACCAGCTTTCAGGTGGTCAGAAACAGCGTATTGCTATCGTGCGTGCTCTGTGCATGGAACCTCAGGTTATGCTTTTTGACGAGCCTACATCTGCGCTTGACCCTGAGATGGTTGGCGAAGTTTTGGATGTAATGAAAGAGCTTGCGCATCAGGGTATGACTATGGCGGTAGTTACTCACGAAATGGGCTTTGCTAAAGAAGTCGGTACAAGAGTTGTGTTTATGGACGAGGGTGTTATTGTTGAAGAAGGTACACCTGACGAGATATTCAACAACCCAAAAGCTGACCGACTCAAGGATTTCTTAGCTAAAGTGCTTATCTAACTAGGTGCAAATATGTAATTAAAGGAGAGGGAAACCTCTCCTTTTTTTGTGTTTCTGTTGTTGAAATGCCAATATTTTTATGATATAATAAGTTTTCATTAAATAATATTTTTGAGGTAGCATAATGGAAAATTTCAAGAGAATTGTTGCCGACAATATAATACGACTTCGAACTGCACATGATATGACTCAGGCTGAGCTTGGTGAACAGCTCAACTATTCTGATAAATCAATTTCAAAGTGGGAGAGAGCTGAATCAATTCCTGATGCTTATGTACTAAAGCAGATGGCGCAGGTATTCGGTGTTACTGTTGACTATATTCTCACACATCACGATGAAGGAGAGAAAATAAAGGTTAAGAAACAGCGCAAATATAGTCGCTCGGTTATTTCTGTTATTACGTTCATCGCTGTATGGACTTTGGCGCTTTTTGCGTTTGTTATGACATGGCTATTCTGTGTTGAGCCTGTTTGGCTGATTTTAGTTTATACAATGCCTGTATCTTTGATCCTACTTTTAGTGCTTAACTCAATGTGGGGTATAAAGAAAGTCAACATGTTCTTCATATCAGGCATAGTATGGGGGATTATTACGTGTGTTTATCTGACATTCTATACTGAGAACTGGTGGCAGTTGTTCTTGGTCGGAGTGCCTGTGCAGTTGATAATCATCCTAAGCTTCTACATCAAAAAGAACCGAAAAAAGTAAGTGTTTAAGCCAACTCTACTGTCAGTAGAGTTGGCTTTTCTTTTAGTAGAATTGTAAAACATAGACTCTACTATCTTGAAAATATTGGTAGATTCCAAAAACTTCATAATAGATTGTTTATAGCACAGATTAAGTGTACAATCGAGTTGTAATGATTTTTGGAGGTACTTTTTATGAGCTATGTTTTAAGCTGTTGTTCAACACTTGATTTAAAGAAGGAGCATTTAGAGAGAATCAATGCTTCGTATGTTTGTTTCCACTATATGTTAGATGGTGTTGACTATCCTGATGATTTAGGTCAATCAATATCATTTGATGAATTTTATAATAAACTTAAGAATGGTTCTGAGTCTAAGACATCTATGATCAGCGTAGGTGAGTATGTAGATTACTTTGAATCAATGCTCAAGGCAGGCAAAGACATATTACACATTTCTTTATCTTCAGGTGTTTCAGGTTCATATCGTTCAGCCGTAACTGCTGCAGATATGCTTAAAGCTGACTATCCTGACCGCAAAATCTATGTTATCGATTCATTAGCAGCTTCTTCTGGCTATGGCCTTCTTGTTGATGCTGCTGCACAGAAACGCGATGAGGGACTCACTATTGATGAGCTTAACCTTTGGGTTGAAGAAAATAAATTAAGACTTCATCACTGGTTCTTCTCATCTGACCTTACATTTTTTGTCAAAGGCGGTCGTGTATCTAAAGTCAGCGGTATGATCGGTGGCGTGTTCGATATTTGTCCACTGCTTAATGTAAGCAACGAGGGTAAGCTTATTGCTCGTTCTAAGGTTAGAACTAAGAAGAAGGTTATAGCAGAAATCGTTAACCGTATGGAGCAGTTTGCTGACAATCGCCTTGATTATAACGGTAAAGTATTTATGAGCTGTTCAGATTGCTATGATGATGCTAACGCTGTAGCAGACCTCATCAGAGAACGTTTCAAGAAGATTGATGGTGATATTCTTATCAACGATATCGGTACAGTTATCGGTAGCCACACGGGTCCGGGCACAGTTGCGCTGTTCTTCTGGGGCGACAAGAGGGTGGACTAAATGACTCGTACTGCACTTTCTGATAGAATTCTTCCGCACTACACCAGAAGCGAAGAAATTATCAATATGATCACTCATATTGTTGGTGGTGTGTTTGGTATTGCTGCACTTGTGCTAGGTGTTATCGCGGCAGCTATGACTGGTGATGCATGGAAAATTGTATCAATGTCAATTTATGGTGTAACACTGGTTGTTATGTACTGTGTATCAAGTGTTTATCACGGACTTAAGGACGGCACTGCTAAAAGAGTTATGCAGGTAATTGACCACTGTGATATATATTTTCTTATTGCAGGCACATATACCCCTATATTGCTGGGCGCTATCAGATACGATAACCCTGCAATAGCCTGGACAATTTTTGGTGTTGAATGGGGCTTGACTGCACTTGCTGCTACACTCAACGCTATTGACCTCAAGAAATTCTCCAAACTTTCTATGACATGCTATATTGGTATGGGCTGGTGCATTGTTGCAGTGCTCAAACCTACTATAGATTTTCTTACATGGGGTGGTTTCTCGTGGTTGCTCTTAGGTGGTGTAGCGTATACAATAGGTGCTGTTTTATACTCAGTAGGTAAAAAGGTTCACTACATCCACTCTGTGTTCCATATTTTTGTTATCATCGGCAGTGTTTGCCAGTATGTTGCGATTGTTTATTACATTATTTAATATTATTAATAGAAAAGGGATACCGCATTTTGTGGTATCCCTTAATTCTTATGGTGCGGATAACAGGTGTTTAATAATCATTGAGAGCTACCTCGTCTTACCCTCATTGTGGTTCAGAGTAGTTCATCATCGCTCTCGCTAAAAACGTCATACTATGATGTTTTTACCTTCGTCGATGTGTTCCACATCTCCTTGGCACACTCGCCTTCAAGTCGCTGTTACCTTCACTGAAAAATAAGAAAAGGGATACCGTTATGGTATCCCTTAATTCTTATGGTGCGGATAACAGGACTTGAACCTGCATGAAATTGCTTTCATATGGACCTGAACCATACGCGTCTGCCAATTCCGCCATA
>JAUMXP010000063.1:0-5165 GCA_030529125.1 Eubacteriales bacterium
TCATCAGCTATACCGCATACAGAGCGTGACAGCATTGCTCTTTTTGTTATTTCAAAGGATTTATATCTCATATACTCAGATATTCCTGGAGCTTCACGGCTAATTACTGCTTTAGTTGCTTCAGGTGTGACATCTCGCTTAGAAAAGCCAGTGCCTCCTGTTGTTATTATCAGAGAAATTTTATCTTTAACTGCGTTAATCAGAACTGATTTAATGTCTTCTGTTTCGTCAGGAACAATAACTACATCGTCGACAATATAACCTGCAGATATAAGCATATCTCTAACAACTGGTCCTGATAAATCATCACGCAATCCGTTATAACACCTGTCGCTGACAGTAATTACTCTAGCTTTATACATAACAAACTACTCACTTTCCAAATGGACAAACAGGGTATGTACAAACATCACAGCCTAAACAAAGTCCACCCTCACCCATATTCATAAAATCTAGCTTTTCAAGTTTAATTCCTGCTGCTATTCTTGGCAACACCAGATCAAAAACAGTTGCTCTAGCATACATTACGCAACCAGGCAAACCGACAATCGGGGTGCCATCATCGTAGTAACCAAGCAAAAACATAGCTCCCGGTAACACAGGTGCACCGTAAGTGATTATATCGGCACCACTTCGCTTGATTGCGCCAGGAGTGTTGTCATCGGGGTCTACACTCATACCACCAGTACAAAGGATTAGTTCCACACCTTTAGATTTTACAGTAGCTATAGCATCTATGATGTTATCAATATTATCATCAGTTGTAATATGCTCTACAACTTCAATATGATAATCTTTAAGTTTATCAATGATAACAGGAGTAAATTTATCTTCTATTTTACCTGAATATACTTCACTGCCAGTTGTGATTATACCTGCTGTTTTAAGCTTAAATGGAACAACTTTTAATATTGGTATGCTTTCACATATTATTTCTGCGGCTTCAATTTTTTCTTCTTTGATAACAAGAGGAATAATACGAGTACCACATAGTTTGTCACCAGTTTTAACTGCAGTGTTTCCCTTAATTGTAGCAATCATAATATCATCGATTGAGTTAATTTTATTTAGTTTCTCTGTGTCTACACAAAAGACACCGTTAATAGCAGAGCGTAACTCGATTTTACCTTCGCTGACATCGCTACGCACCATATTTTCGCTACCGCAAATATCAGCTAATCTGAGTGCTGCATCATTTTCGTGCAAACTATCATCAGCACATTCATATATGTAGAGATGCTCTTTACCCATTGATAAAAGAACCTCTATATCTTCCTCTTTGATAATATGTCCTTTTTTGAAACGTGCACCTTTATACTCATCTTTTATAATCTGTGTCAAATCATGACTAAGAACATGTCCAACAGCTTCAGTTGTTTTAATAAGTTTCATTTCAAACCTCTATTAATATACTATCTCCCGCTTTAATAGTACCTTCAGTAATTACTTTTGCAAAGATACCTTCAGTAGGCATAACGCATTTGCCTGTGATTTTCTTAATCTCACAATCATTATGACATTCTTTTCCAATTTGTGTAACTTCAATCACAGCATTACCTATATTAATTTTAGTACCGATAGCCAGTGTTTTCAGTTCTACACCCTGAGTTAATATATTCTCTGCAAAATCTCCAGCAGATAAATCAATTCCTGTTGAGCGCATTTTATCAACGCTTTCATCTGCTAACAAACTAATCTGACGGTGCCAATCACCTGCATGTGCATCACCTACAATACCGTGGTTTATTTTTAGATCAATGCAGTCTACAGGGTGTTTTTTGGTTCCTTTTCTCTCGCTGATGCAAACAGCTAAGGCTTTTCCTTCTATTAATCTTGCCATAAGAAGTCGCCACTCTTTCCGCCTGTTTTTGATACAAGGTGAATATCTGTTATTCTCATATCTTTCTGTATTGCCTTACACATATCATAAATAGTCAGCGCAGCAACTGACACAGCGTTTAAGGCTTCCATCTCAACACCGGTCACACCGTTTGATTTAACTATTGATATTATCTTGATACCTTTATCGTGATATTCAAAGTTGATATCTGCTGAAGTGATAGGAATCTGATGGCACATTGGTATAGTAGTACTTGTATTTTTAACAGCCATAATACCTGCTACTTGTGCTACAGCTAGCACATTTCCCTTTTTAATTGTACCTTCTTTGATCTTTTCTAGCGTTGTATCGCTTACTTCGATAAAAGCTGTAGCGCAAGCTGTTCTCGTAGTTGATTCCTTATCACTAACATCTACCATTTTAGATAAGCCTTGTTCATTAAAATGTGTAAACTCCATATTATCCTCCGATTTGATTCATATAGCGAGTTGAGTTACTTAAGCAAAATGAGTTCATATTATGGGACTTAGGTTTTGACGCTATAGCATTCTTAATTGCATTTTGTAGTTCTAAGCCGCTTAAACCTCTGATATTATATTCGTCATTACTGTGTAGACATGGCTTTATTTTGCCGTCTGCAGTAACTCTGATTCTATTGCATACATCACAGAATTTATTAGTCATAGGCCTGATCAGTCCAATACGACCTTTGTATCCATTTACTCTATATATTTCAGAAACACCATCAAACGTTATTCTCTCTAAATTCTCGTTTGTTTTCAATACCAAATCTGATGATATAAATCTTGCTTTATCCCACTGTGAACATGCACCTAGTGGCATTAACTCAATAAATCTGATTGTAAAGTCGTTATTCTTAGTAAGCTCTATAAAATCAGCAATTTCATCGTCGTTAATACCACCCATGAGAACTACGTTTATCTTAATATTTTTAAAGCCACATTCTTGTGCTTCGTATATACCCTCTATAACATCATCAAACGCATCTATTCCTGTTAGTTTATTGAACTTGTCTTTATTCAAAGTATCGAGACTGATGTTAAGACGCGAAACTCCTGCACGTTTCAGATCTTTTGCATAGTGTTTTAATAAACACCCGTTGGTGGTCATAACTAAACTATTAAGGCCTTCTATGCTACTTAATCGCTTGCAAAAATCAACTATACCCTCTCTTAGCAGAGGCTCTCCCCCTGTTAGTCTGATTTTATCGATGCCACATTTAACAAACGCTTTGCAGATTTCGTACATCTCATCAAACGACATAACGTCAGTTAAGGTGCTAAATGAATCGCCTTTACAATAACTACAATTAAAATTACATTTATCAGTGACAGAAAGACGCATATAGCTGATTTGTCTGTTATATTCATCTTTCATACAATCACCTACTTTAAAAATAAAATATCATTACTGTTTAATTTTACTTCGATTTCTTGATTTATTGTATAGTTGTGTAAACTTTCTTTATTGATTTTTTGTTTTATATATTTTGTGTCTTTATTTACTTGCAGTATAAGAAAAGCACAATCAATATCATGCATTATCTGCATTACCTTTGCGTTGAACGTAATGTCGCAATCACTGCAATTTGAATCGTCACAATTAAACGCAACGTAACAAGAAGTTACATCATCACAATGAAAACTTAAACCAAACTCAGTTACTGCTATATTATTATCTATCGATAGTATCTTACCGATATTATCAACACCTAAAAGCACAGCGTCGCTCAATTTAATAGGATTATTAATAATATCATTAATTGCACTTAAGCTATCCACAAAGCCATCATCAATAGTACATACACTGTCACAATGTGAATATATCTCGTGTCTGTTATGTGTTACAAAAACAACAATACCGTTATAGTCGGATAATACTGAATTCAAATAGATTTGTAAGTCAGTTTTCTTTTGTTCATCTAAAGCAGAGAACGGCTCGTCTAACAATAATATATGTGGATTAGTAGCTAAAGCTCTGGCTAGTGCTACACGCTGAGCTTGACCACCAGATAGCTGATGTGGGTATAGTTTTCTTACACTTTCTAAATCAAATCTACATATATATTCATTTAGTTTTTCTGTTCGTTCTTCTTTATCAAATTTATGTAGACCGGTGAGAATATTTTTCTCAACTGTCATGTTAGGAAATAAAGCATAGTTTTGTGGCAAATAACCTATGTTACGCTTTTGTGGTGGCAGATTAATCCTTCTATCACTATCAAACACTGTAAGACCATCTATGATGATTCTACCGCTATCAGAAGTGATAAGTCCTGCAATACATTTCAGAGTAACGCTTTTACCGCTTCCAGATAATCCAAACAGTCCTAATGATTTACTATCTGTATCAAAGGAAACATCAAGTGTAAAATCACCTAGTTTTTTCTTAATATCAACTAAGAGAGACATATTTTACCTCCTTGCGCTGATACTTGGATTCAATAATATTAATTACAAATAATACAACTGCTGATAAAGCAACGTTAATCATAACCCACTTGAACGCTAGCTCATCATCACCTATGCGCCACAGTTGATATACTGTAGTAGAAATGGTTGCAGTTTTATTAGGTATATAGCCTGCTATCATACTTGTAGCTCCGTACTCACCAAGAGCACGAGCAAAAGATAAAACAGCTCCTGCAATAATACCTTGTCTACAATAAGGCATACGTATCTTCCAGAATATATATGTACGGGATAATCCCAAAGTCATAGCTGTATCGCTCAATGTGTTATTAAAAGATTGAAAAGCACCGCGTGCTGTACGATACATAAGCGGAAATACTACGACTGTAGTTGCAAACACTGCTGACCACCAAACCATAGTCAGGCGAATATCGAACAAATTAATAAACAACTCACCTATAAAATGATTAGGTCCGAATATTTTAAGCAAAAAATAGCCGACAACAGTTGGAGGCAATACTAGAGGTAAAGTGAATATTACATCGCAGATTGCTTTGAAGTATTTAGGAGCTTTTGAGACATAATAAGCCGCAAAAATGCCGACTATCAATACAATAGCCATTGATATAAGCGATATTCTTATGGAATTATACAGAGGATATAAATCCATAGTAACCTCCAAACTAAACTAATGGCGTAAAACCGACTTCACTAAACACTTTAGTTGCTTTGTCTGATTTTAGAAATTCTAAAAACTCGTTAGCTTCTTTCTTGTGTTGTGCAATATCCAGTAGCGCAACAGGATATACTGCCTTACCACACATCGAAACATCAGCAGTATCTATAATCTCGAGATTAGCAGAAAAAGCATCAGTCTGATAAATAATACCACA
>JAUMXP010000063.1:5175-8974 GCA_030529125.1 Eubacteriales bacterium
ATCTACTAGTCCTTCTGATACTTGTGTAGTAACTTCTTTTACGTTAGAGCCGTAAGTAATAGATGAGTTTTCATCCAATTCTTCAACTGATAAATTATAGTAATCAAAAATCCTCATTGTATATTCACCAACAGGAACATCAAAATTACCTATAGCGATTAATAATTCATTATTAACTAGCTTGTCGACCATATCATCAAAGCTAGATATATTCTTAGGGTTGCCGTTTGGTGCTACTAAAACAACTTTGTTTTCAAGCAAATCAATACGGCTATCATTATCGACACAAGACAGATTATCCATAGGAGTAGCACTAGCAGAAATAAACAAATCGCAATATGCACCTTCTTCTATCTGTGTCTTCAAAGTGCCTGAAGAGTCAAAATTATAAGTGATTTTAATATCTTCATTTTCTGATTCATAAATTTGTGCTATTTCTGTCAAAGTTTCTGTCATTGAAGAAGCCGCAAATACTGTGATTTCTGTTTCGTTTTCAGATGGGGTTTCAGTACAGCTGGTAAGAATCAATATATTAGCTATCACGATGAACAGTACGATAAAAATTGATAAATACTTTTTCATACTATCTCCCTACTCGTTATATAAATATAAAAATAACCATATTAATAGTATAAATTGTAGTCCGATAAAAATCAAGAAAATTAAAAGTCGCTCAGAAAAAATCCGAGCGACTTTATTAATATAAAGATTATTTAAAATATTTAACTGCAGCTTCAAACATACGGATGTCGTAGTTGCCTTCAACATTCTTATACAGTCCGCTACCAATACGCTCGCTGTGACCCATCTTACCAAATACTCTGCCATCAGGAGATGTAATACCCTCAATAGCAAGTATAGAGTCATTAGGGTTGAAGTGAACATCAGTAGAAGCGTTACCAGCAAGATCTACATACTGAGTAGCAACCTGTCCGTTATCGATAAGCTGTTTAACTAACTCGTCTGATGCTAAAAATCTACCTTCACCGTGAGAAATTGGCACATTGTATACATCGCCAACGTTAGTTAATGACAACCATGGTGACTTGTTAGAAGCAATACGTGTTCTCACAATGCGAGATTGGTGACGAGAAATTGTATTAAATGTAAGTGTAGGACAATTCTCATCAGTATCAATTATCTTACCATATGGCACTAAACCGAGCTTAATAAGAGCCTGGAAACCGTTACAGATACCGCACATAAGACCATCTCTGTTCTCAAGAAGGTCAGTTACACCTTCTTTGATAGCAGCGTTTCTAAAGAATGCAGTAATAAACTTACCACTACCATCAGGTTCGTCACCGCCACTAAATCCGCCAGGGATAAAGATCATCTGAGCATCTTTGAGTGACTGAGCAAAGTGCTCAACACTTCTCTGAATACCTGATGCATCAAGGTTGTTGATAACGATAATCTCAGGCTGTGCGCCTGCGTCTCTGACAGCTTTAGCACTGTCAAATTCACAGTTTGTACCAGGGAATGCAGGGATAAGCACCTTTGGCTTAGCTACCTTGATAGCAGGAGCAGCCCACTTATCAACAGAATATGAGATATTATCAAGTTTCTTATCTTCGTGTTTGATGTTACATGAATAAACACTCTCGAGTTTATCTTCATAAACATTAAGAAGCTCATTGATATCCACAGTTTCATCTATATAAGTGATTTTGCTATCAGCAGTAACAGTACCGATAACGTTATCTTCTTCTACACCCTGCTCTACTTCAAGAACAAAGGCGCCGTAATTATATCCGAAAATATCATTTACAGTAAGCTTATCGTTAAATTTAAAACCAAGGCTGTTACCAAAAGACATCTTCATAACAGCTTCTGCAATACCACCAAGACCAGGTGTATAGCATGCTACTGCCTTACCACTATTAAGAAGACCAAACACCTTATCGAATAAAGCAATTAATGAATCGGTAACAGGTAAGCCGTTTTCATCCATATCAGCTTTAAGAAGGATAACGTTGTTACCTGCTTTCTTAAACTCAGGTGAAACAACATCAGCTACTTTACCTGTAGTTACAGCGAAAGAAACAAGTGTTGGTGGTACATCTAAATCTTCGAAAGTACCGCTCATAGAGTCTTTACCACCGATTGAACCAATCTGAAGTTCTTTCTGTGCTTTAAATGCACCTAAAAGTGCAGCAAGTGGTTTGCCCCAACGCTTAGCGTCTTTGCCAGGACTTTCAAAGTACTCCTGGAATGTAAGATAAACGTCTTCAAAATTAGCACCTGTAGCAATAAGTTTGCAAACTGATTCTACAACCGCGAGATATGCGCCATGGTAAGGGCTCTTTTCCATAATAAATGGATTATAACCCCATGACATAAATGAACAGTCATCAGTATGTTTCTTCTCAACTGAGATCTTCTGAACCATACTCTGGATAGGTGTAAGCTGATTTTTACCACCAAATGGCATCAATACAGTGCCTGCACCGATTGTAGAGTCGAAACGCTCAGAAAGACCGCGTTTAGAACAAATATTAAGGTCATCAGCAATAGAGAGCATATTGTCTTTAAATGAACCCTCTACTACTTTGTCAATGTTCTGTGCTTTAGCAGGAGCAATAGAGATGTGTTTATCAGCGCCGTTTGAGTTGAGGAACTCTCTGCTGATGTCAACGATATTCTTACCGTTCCAGTGCATAACAAGTCTAGGCTCTTCTGTAACAACAGCTACAGGACATGCCTGGAGGTTTTCTTCTTTAGCAAGTGCAATGAATTTGTCAACATTCTCAGGCTCAATAACAACAGCCATACGTTCCTGTGATTCACTGATAGCTATTTCAGTACCGTCTAGACCTTCGTATTTCTTAGGAACAGCATTTAAATTAATATTAAGACCATCTGCAAGTTCACCAATAGCAACAGAAACACCGCCTGCACCAAAGTCGTTACAACGTTTGATGAGTTTAGTAGCTTCAGAATTTCTGAACAAGCGCTGTAGCTTTCTCTCTTCAGGAGCGTTACCTTTCTGTACTTCAGCACCGCATGTCTCAACAGAGTGTGAATCATGTTTTTTAGATGAACCTGTAGCGCCGCCGATACCATCACGACCGGTTGAACCACCTAAATATACAACAACATCGCCAGGTGATGGGACTTCTCTTCTAACGTTTTCTGCAGGAGCAGCAGCGATAACAGCACCAATCTCCATACGCTTAGCAGCATAGCCAGGATGATAAATCTCATCGACAATACCAGTAGCAAGACCGATTTGGTTACCATATGATGAATAACCAGCAGCTGCTGTAGTAACAATCTTACGCTGTGGTAATTTACCAGGAATAGTTTCAGCAACAGGCTTGAGCGGATCTGCAGCACCAGTTACACGCATAGCACCGTAAACATAAGCACGACCTGAAAGTGGGTCACGAATAGCGCCACCAATACATGTAGCAGCACCACCAAATGGCTCGATTTCTGTTGGATGGTTGTGAGTTTCATTCTTAAAGAGTAAGAGCCATGGTTCAGTTACGCCATCAACTTCTACATTGATTTTAACAGTACATGCGTTGATTTCTTCGCTCTCATCGAGTTTATCAAGCTTACCGTGTTTCTTTAAATACTTAACAGCGACTGTCGCTAAATCCATCAGACAGATAGGTTTAGTTCTACCAAGTTCTGCTCTAACTGCGATATATTCGTCGTAAGCTTTCTGTAAAAGTTCGTCTTCAAACTTAACATCGTCAATAACTGTCAAGAAAGTTGTATGACGACAGTGGTCAGACCAGTATGTATCAATCATACGGATTTCTGTAATAGTAGGATCACGATGTTCAGA
>JAUMXP010000064.1 GCA_030529125.1 Eubacteriales bacterium
AGTAGAAGTACCTGTCATATGATAACCACTAACTTTTACTGTACCAGCAGTCGTACTAGCTGAATATGTAGAAGAACCGGCAGAAGCTGCATATACATGTGCTCTCTGTGGTTTATCTACAGAATTATACATCGCAGAACCAGACGTATTACTAACCTGCCATACAGGTGTAAGTGTTTTAGTAGCTTCAGGAGTAGTATAGAAAATAAAAGTACCGCTGAAATTACCAGACATATTATATGAATCCGTTGAAGCTTTAGCATACGGTCTACGGTTTCCAATGCTGTTATTTTCTCCACCCCAACCACTTGAATCAGATACACCGAAAACAGCGAACTGTGTAGCATCGCCCCAAGACTCACTGATTTTAAAGTAATATAAGTTAGTGTTTGGAATTTTTGTACCAAGAGTACCTCTAGAATACGAGCCGTGGCCAACCATAAATCGTAAAGCACCAACGCCACTCGCTGAAGAAATTTGTGAATATGTGTCATCATAATAGACAACCATACCACCAGTTACATTATAGCCAGTATCGGCTACATCAACATTTGCCTTTGTATCAGCTAAGTCTTCTTTAGCGTCACGATTCACAACAGCTGTCTGGATATCGGCAATTAATGAGCCTTTTTCTGTATTTGTGTCAGTGTTGAATGTAGCGAAGGATGTTGAAACCAAGCCAACTACAAGCAAAATCAGAAGAGCTACAATTGTAACATTACGCTGCATAGAAAATACTTTGGCTTGCTTTTTTGCAGCAATTCTTGCCTCACGCTTTGTAGCGTTTTGCTTTTTCCCTGAATTTTTGCGGCTCATTCCAACACCTCCTTTTAAAGTAAATTTAATTAAGTAAATAAATTATTCAGTAATGTTAAAGTAAATACCATTTTCTAAACTGTGGCCATAACTAAACACTGCAGGGGATATTCCCTCGCCTGTGTAAGCTGTCCAACGATATGTTATGTTTGTTACAGTATCTGCAAAGTCGTTTGTAAACCAACGACGATTATCAAGTGTATTCATCTCAGCATAAGTAGCACCACCATCTACAGAATACTCAAGCTTAGAATTTTCTACAGTTGATAAAACATCATAAACAACATTATCAGCTGTACCGTCGACAAACACACCAATGTGCCACTGACCAGAAGAAGTAGCAGCATTCATATTGGTAGCATAGAAAGTTGAACTACCGTCTCTTAAAGCGTTTCCGTCGTTCCATTTACCTGAAGCAGATTCAGCTGTAACACTGTTGAAACGCTGGAATTGAATAGCATCGCCTGTTGTACCGGCATCTTTTGGTACATATACACCCCATGTAAGGTCGTTTCTGGTTTTAGTCATATAGTAATAACGTCGAGTACCATTAACTAGAACGCTTACTTTATATCTAAAACCTTTATCCATTGACGCATCAACAAGCTCAGTTGAAAGCATAATGCGTTCTACAGGTCCCCACAGACCAACACCACTAGCAACAGAAGTCTGTTCGTTAGGTGTGTTAGTACCTTCGTAACCTACAGCAGTGTAGACTTTCTTGTCCTCGTAAACAGCAGGGTCAGAAGCTGTCCACCTAACTTTAACGTTAGCAGTACTATAAGTATTAGTACTAATGTAGTTAAACACAGGAGTTTCTACCTTTTTGAAGTAGCCCTTCCATGTGCCGGTTGTTGAATCATAATACATTCTAGTTGATGTATTA
This sequence comes from Eubacteriales bacterium, assembly GCA_030529125.1. Classification (GTDB taxonomy): domain Bacteria; phylum Bacillota; class Clostridia; order Oscillospirales; family Acutalibacteraceae; genus Ruminococcoides. The sequence goes on from JAUMXP010000064.1 coordinate 1,703, forward strand.
TTCACAGAAGTACCTTCGGTGATATAAAGTCTGCCTTGACCAGCATTATTAATAAACTGATAACCACCTTTATTATAATCGTTTGTGGTAGCAGCAGAAGTTTCATCTTTAAATTCCCAAAGCTCTATTTCGGTATCATCCCATACACCATAGCCTGATGCACCACTACTGAGTTGGTTGACACTCAAAGCTTTGAAAATATATGTATTAGCATCATTAACTGCAGGTGCAGTAATATTCCATTTGTATTGAATATTTGTAACGTTAGTACCTGCGTTATATGTACCATAGAAGAAATAGCCTTGACTTGGATCAGTTGCAAGAGATTTTCTCATTGCATCAGAGATACGAGGAGTAGCCTCTCCCTCATCTGATGCTGTAACCCAACGGATAGCATCTCCGGTAGTTGTAATAGTAGTCATAGGCACAACAGACACTACATTTGTAGCTTTGTCTTTAAAGTAGAAGTACATCTGTTTTGTCTGATCTTCTGATGTAACATGCTGACCTTCATGGTCTTCAGCGATGCTATATGTATAATCATCAAAGAAGAAAGTTTGGAAGTTAGACTCAGTATTAACAAACTGGAAGTTAATCTTAACAGTTGCACCCATTAAAGCTTCTTTCTCATCAGCTGTGAGATTGAGATACTCTGAGTCTTTTTCTTCAAACCAAATTTTGATGTTAATCTTTGTGTCATCACCGCCACCAGTTGATGAAAAAACAAACTGATTAAAATCAGTATTAGAGTCGTATCTATACTCACTATTACCCGAAAGACCGGTTGAAGTGACATTGTTAGTAGTAACAGCACCACTAATGTTATTAACAGGTTTATATGAATGAGTATCAATAGAATAAATACGTGTAGTTGATGATGTTGTACCTGCAGTAACAGAAATTCTCATAGCGCCTTCAGCAACTTTAAGGAGATTTTCGTCTTCTATTTCATCAGATGTAACATCAAAAATATCTGCTTTATTGAAGTAGTAAACGTAAGATTTTGCGGTTTCGTTATGAACCTGAAAATCAATATTATAATAGCTTGTGTTATAGTCGGTTGTATCGCCTTTACGATAAGTAGTAGCGCCATCCTTCTTGAAATAGAAGCTCTCAGCATCAGGAGATGATGCATGAGCCATCTGATAAAGTGCAGTAGGACGGAAATATGTAGACAGATCAACCATATTTGTTGCTCCATCTTTAATATCGAAGCGATAGTTAAGGTTCGAGCTGATCGGCATATCATTACCTTTGATAATGAGTGAAGATGCAGACTCGATCCAACTGTAAGTCATAACTCCAAGAAGAATAACACACTGGACAAGTGCCACGACTGAGATTATAGTATTCTTTTTTGAATTCTTTATTTTTGAAAACAAGTTCTTAGAAATATTAGTAAATTTTTCTTTCATCGTGACACCTCCTTTAGTGTGAATTAATTAGTTTTAGTTAGAATCAGAACCGTTATAGTCCCAGCCTACAGCATCCCAATGAGCGAGATTTAGTGTTTCATTTCTAATCTCATTAGGTCCAATACGTCCATCGTTTTGGAAAGTACAGGTAAGGTTATTGTTTGTATAAAAACCACCAGCACGATAGACCATACCGTTGTAATCATTATCAGTAGCAATAATATTATTTCCACCGAAATTATGGTTTTGACCATTGTATTCGTTTGAGAATAAAATTCGATCAAACTGTGAAATGTTAACATAACATTTGTAGAGATTCATATCTGTGTTACCACTAGCACTTGAGTTACGTACAAAAGTCATGCTATTACCAGGCCAAGCTTTTTCATTAGCACCTGTGCTATCTTTCCAAATATAATACTCAGGACACCAATCCTTATTACTCATATTATTAGGAACTTCGAGATAAATGTTTAAGTATAGATTCTCGACTGAACAACCGTTCTTATCAATAGTATTAGAGTGAGCTGTGTTGGTAGTAGTCTGATACTGAATTGGTTGAGGTGGAGAAATGTTCCATTTTTCGCTGTGATTGTTAGGATTGCAACGCTCAACACGATAATAATGATACTGTCTATCAGATGGAACTACACAAACGTAGCCGTAGCCACCATCGCCTGGTTTAAATGCATCATTCTTATAAAGGAAAGCATAGAAATCATTTGTACCATCTTCCGATGTATTATCAGATGCATAGAAGTGAACCTGATTGAAACTACTATCAAATTTACTCTTTACAATATTTTTAGCCTGAACATATAGTATGTCTGAGCCCCAGTAGCAACGTTTATCAGTACCATCAGAGTTCTCGGTTATAGCAGCAAACTTACCGTTACACACACCAGCATTCCATGACATATGGTAAGTCAACTGATTTCTATCAGAGTTTGCTGCATATTTAGCGTTAAAATTATAGTAACGGCTGAATGTAATTGGTGGACGAGAACCATTTGTCTTAGAGTAAACGTCAATTGGCATTATAAAATAATGCATACCTTTATCATAAGCACTGGACGCTTTGTACTCAACAATCTGACCATTGAATGTATATTTCATAGTCAGAATCGAACTAGTGTCTGCCTCGTCAGAGTTCTTAATCCACTGTTCTGGTGTAGCATCATAAACTGTAATAATTTGAGTATTATGATCGCCCCAAAGGCCACCACAGGACTTAGTAGGGGCACCAGTATATTCAGTGCCATCTTTATATTTAGCGTTTGTAGGTGCACCATCAGAAAAAGCAGTGAAGGTAACAACGCTATCATTTACAACATTATTAGTTATTTTATCAGGAATACTACCAAAGCCATCTGTATCCCAATAGTTCCAGACTTCATCCTCGTTCATAGGATTAACACGTCTAAACATGATATGTTTAGAACTTGCAAGAGAAACAGGAGCCTGACATTGCCAGATAGTAGGGTTACCGTTCTCGTCATCATGTACGCTCATATGATAACCTTTATGGTTTTCAACGTCATAAAGCTGAATAACTGGTTTGAAAGATACATCAGTTTCAGTAACAATTACATCATCAATCCAATTCTCTTTAGTTTTATCAAGGAACTTATATGTGTACATCTCCTCACCCTGTGAATCAGGAGTTGCAAAAACAAGGTTCATATCAATGAACTTACCTGAATAAACATCTTCAGTGCAGTCAGGATCGGTACCCTCAAGCCAAATAACCATAGAAAGCGGAAGAGTCTGACCAGCAGCTATAGTAAACAACGGATTACCCGAACCATTGTTGTAGTCATCAATAGAAGAAGCAAAAGCAGGAATAACTACCTTTGATTTACCAGTATTATCATCAATTTCGGTAACAGGTGCATAAGGACGCTGGAAGCCTGTGGATACACCAGGGGAAATAACTGGATATGTACCACCATCAACAGAACCAACATAATCTTCGGTTTCCCAACCGTATGAATTGTCCTGATTAGGACTGCCAATCATATAGATATGTCCGTCTTCGACAGGATAAATGTCGCCTGTTTTAACAGCACCACCCTGATCGTTACCATCATTAAAGATAATAGAATCGTATTTAGAACTAAATGTGTAATAATAAATCGCACCAGAAATATGAGTCATTGGTTTACCAGGCCAGTTGGATAGTTTTTCGTCGTCGCCATCATCGCCAACACCATAATTATTCTCATCCCAGATATAAGCATAAGGCTGTTCCCAGCCAAGTGAGTTGTAGAAATAAACAGTAGTTTGACCTTCAGATTCGCCAGTATTACCAGAGCTGCCGCTTCCAGAACCACTGGAAGCGTCATCCTCAACTTTTGTTCCGCCAACTCGTTGGATATGGTAAAGAGCCCATGTTCCGTTACGACCATCATCAAGAACATAAACACCTTGATCGTAAACATCAAGGTCTACTGTCTGGTTCTGGTTACCATGATAGTTGAAGATAATCTTGTTATATTTTCTATCAGCAGTGTAGTAATAATAACCAGTGGAAGAATCATATTGCATAACTTCACCTGGGAAGCCGACAGGGTTACCACTGGTACCAAAAACATAAGCTTTTATCTGACTAGCATCAGTCCATTCAGATGGCGGATCAAGATAAACTGTATATGTACTTCCACCTGTTCCACCACCATCAGGGTCATCAGGATCCTCAGGTGTATCTCCATCATAATCCTTAGAAAGAAGTGTAGACGTAATCTTACCTGAACTGCCGTCGTTCTGATAGAATGCAATACGGATGGCTTTTGAGTTAACTTCTTTTTCAGTTACTGGATCATAGAGTTTAAAGAAAGACTTTGAGCTAAGATATACCGGCATATCCTCTTCACCTGTGTTTGTAAGAGTGAAGTCGATATTAATATACTTAGAGTTCATGTCGTTGACGGTTGCTTCACGGAACTTAATTTTAGAAGTCTCCGTAGCGTTAAATGTTCCTGTAGTAGGAACAAAGAGGTTACGACCATCAAGAGATGTTATAGGTTCAAACTGGAATTCGTTAAGATAGTTCCAGATATTGATGTAGTCGTTCTCGTTAGCTTCATTAAAGTCAATCTCAAGACCTGAGTCCGGTTCAACAGAAATAATATCGGTGCCAAGTGTATTATTCTCAGCATAAACAAACCATGCGAAAGTACTCACACAGATAAGAATAATAACTTCTAAAATAGCGATGACACCGATTAAAGGAGAAGTTTTAAATATATTCAATTTTTTGGAAGTTGAATTTTTCATCGTGTACTCCTCAAAAAAAGAATGTGTATAGTAAAATTATCAGGTACCTGCTGATAAATCGAAGTTAACCTGGAACTGACCGCCAGCGATAGCGCGTCGAGCTTCAGCGTCACAACCTTCAATCCAGATATTAACCTGAACTTTGCCGTAGTAATAGTCACCAATTTTTGTGTTAAGTTCACAAATCGCGTCCTTACTAGGATCAGTTACTGTAGGATGATAGTTATTATCAACACCTACGAAAACTTCATTATATTCATCGTAAGCGTAATAGTAGTAATGATGTGTATAAGTATCAGCTAGCTGTGGTCTAAGCAAGCCAGAACCAAACTCATCATAAATCTCACCAGGTAACAAATCGGTAGATAATTCCCAAACGTCCAACTCATCACCATTTTCATCCTTAGTGTCAAGATGAATATCAGGACGAGGTAGCCATAAAAGACGAGCTTTATCCTGGAGACTCTCGTGATCTTCACCCTCAACAAACTGGTCGTAATTTACAAAAGAAACACGAACCGCACCAACCACAGCATCTTTAGAAAAGTTGCCTTCGTCAGCTTTTCGGTTATCATCGGTTTTTTGAGTCTGTACGAGGCTACCGTCACCTTCTGTTTTTTCAATAGCACCTTTAACATATGAGCCGCTATCAAGGTAAACCTTACATGGATCAGTTGCTCTCAAATACATATCAAAGCAGATATATTCTTTGTTAGGAGATACTGTTGTAAAAGTATGGTTACTACGGTCTATATCAGTATTTTTTAGTAACATAGACGGTCTTACAAGTGTAACTCCATCACCGGTAAGGTCAATAGGGCTAAAGTCGTGAAGTACGTCAAAGTGTTCACCGTCAGTTGTAATAACATCGCGTAAGCTGAAATTCTTAGCATACTGAGACATTGTATACTGGTAACCGTTAACAGAAGACTCAAAACCGACAGCCATATCAAAATACTTAGACGAGCACGATTTTGCAGAAACACCTGTTGCTATTGCAGGATCAGGGGTAATTTTAAACCACGCAAGAGATGCAACAAATATCATAACAATAAAAGCGAGTAATAACATGATAGCTTTTACGATCAAAGATGTGCTTTGTTTTTTCTTCATATTATTACTCCTTTCTTGTTATATTAAATAATTAGTTGTAATCTTTGGTTTCTTCTAAGCTGAGAAGCTTTTGAGGATCGTAGTCAAGTAAAACTTTAGCTTTTCTGACATAGGATCTAGCTTTCTTTTTAGCGTCTTTGAGGTCTTTCTTGTAGCTGTTTTCAAGAGCCTTCTTCTCAGCCTTGAGTCTTGCTTCAAACTTCTGTTCGTCAGTGAAGTTGCAAGCAGCAAGTTTCTCCTGCTCAGCAGCTGCAAGTTTAGATTCGTACTCAGCTTTCATAGCTTTAAGCTTTGCTTCGTACTCAGCAACTGTAGCGCTAACAGCTTCTTCCCTATCTTTAGAAGCGTTATCAATAGCAGATTTATGTTTAGCTATCTCAGCTTCATAAGACTTAATGTCAGAAGCATGAACGCTTACTGTGCTATTGAGTGCACTATAATCAGCCTTTGATTTGTCGAGTTCTTTTTGTAACTGTGCGTTAAGCTTATCTTTCTGTGCAATAACGCTATCGAACTCATCCACCTTAGACTGAAGCTGTGCTTTATCATCATTTAAAGTATTGATAATGGAATCCTTAGCAGAAAGCATATTGAGGTGAACTCTGATTTCATGGTTGAGTTTATCTTCAACTTCTTTGTTACCACTAAGCTTAGTATTAAGTGTAGCGATATCGTCTTTCTGCTTATCGCAATCTTTCTTGAGATCAGCAAAGTCAGACTGTAAGCCTGAAAGCTGAGTAGAAAGATTAGCAATCTGGCTATTAGCAGTAGAAAGCATTGAAGCTTTCTGATCAATGTCAGCAGACTGAGTAGAAATTGTCTGTTCCTGCTGAGCAACTGTAGCCTTTAAATTATTGTTTTCAGTATTGAGTGCACTATTTGCTGACTGTAAATCAGCAACGTTTGTATTAAGAGTAGCAATCACGGATGCTTTCTGCTCGATATCTGCGCTCTGAGCAGCGATAGTATCCTCATGTTTTGCTACTGTAGATTTTAAGTTAGTGTTTTCGTTGTTAAGATTTTCATTAGTTTCTCTTAACTCGTTAACGCTTGTATTGAGAACAACAATCTGAGCAGCCTGATCCTCGATAGTTTTAGCTTGTTTAGCACAAGTGTCTTCGAGTTCAGCAATTCTAGCTTTGTGTTCTTCGATTTCAGCGTTGAGATCACGGATAGTAGTCTCAAGAACAGAAACTTTGTCGTTGAGGAAGTCAACTTGAGCTTCAAGCTCAGCGATCTTAGCTTCAAGTTCAGCAATTTTTGCGTTGAGAGAATCAATGAGAGCGTTGAGCTCTACAATCTTTGCTTCTAATGCAGCGATTGTAGCAGCCTGAGCCGCGATAGTCTGCTTCTGCTCTTCTACGATACCTTCAAGTTCAGCGATACGAGCCTTGCAAACTTCAAGTTCAGCCTCGAGTTCAGCAACACGCTGCT
>JAUMXP010000214.1 GCA_030529125.1 Eubacteriales bacterium
AGGTGTGCATGGTGGTGAGATTGGTTCCGCAGGCACGTTGCATGACATTATTGCGTGAGAAGATTCTGTCACAGGACAGTATCTGACGGGTGCACGTTCTATTCCTGTTCCGCAAAAACGCAGAAAGGGTAACGGCAAGTACCTTGAAGTCAAAGGAGCTAAGCAGAATAACCTTAAGAATATTGATGTCAAAATCCCTCTTGGAAAATTTGTTTGTGTAACAGGTGTTTCAGGTTCGGGTAAGTCTTCGCTTATCAACGAGATTTTGTACAAGCACTTGGCGTCAACTCTTAACCGTGCTAAGATGACACCTGGTAAATTCGATAAGATTTTAGGCACTGAGCATCTTGATAAGGTTATAGCTATTGACCAGAGTCCTATCGGTCGTACACCACGCTCTAACCCTGCGACATACACAGGTGTGTTTACGGATATACGCTCGCTGTTTGCATCAACTCAGGATGCTAAAATGCGCGGATATAATGCAGGCAGATTTTCGTTTAATGTCAAAGGTGGCAGATGTGAGGCTTGTCAGGGTGATGGTATCCTTAAGATTGAGATGCATTTTCTGCCGGATATTTACGTACCATGTGATGTGTGTAAAGGTAAACGATACAACCGCGAAACTTTAGAAGTTAAGTATAAAGGCAAGACTATCTACGATGTGCTCGAGATGACTGTTGAAGAAGGTCTTGAATTCTTTAAGAATATGCCTAAAATAGCACGTAAACTTCAGACTCTGTACGATGTTGGATTAGGTTATATTAAAATCGGCCAGCCTGCTACAACACTGTCAGGTGGTGAGGCGCAGCGTGTTAAACTGTCTACTGAGCTGTCAAAGCGCAGTACAGGTAAAACAGTGTATATTCTTGACGAGCCGACTACAGGGCTGCATATTGCTGATGTTCACAAGCTGACTGATGTACTGCAAAAACTCGTAGATACAGGAAATACAGTTGTTGTTATCGAGCACAACTTAGACCTTATTAAAACAGCTGATCATATCATCGATCTCGGACCTGAGGGTGGCGATGAAGGTGGTCTGGTGGTAGCGTGCGGTACTCCTGAAGAAGTAGTGAAAGTAAAAGAATCATACACAGGTCAGTACCTAAAACCACTGCTAAAATAAAAATAAATATTAAATTTTTAAGAAAGTTGCATAGAAATATGCAACTTTTTTTATTTTTCAAGGGATAGGTGGAGGTGTATTTATGATTCTAATCAATTCGGGAAAAATGAACATTCCTGAAAATGAATGGTTTATCGGCTTTTCAGGCGATAACCTTCACTCCCAAAAGCAGTTTATGATCACAGATTTTTCTGATCAGAACTGCACATACAATCTGTATCTGACTTTTGACAGAAAAAACTCAAACGGCAGATACATGACTAATTGTATTAAGCTCGACAGTAAAATTGAAAACGGCTCGACTCTTCTTTTGTGGAATATCAAAGAAGAACATATCCTAAAAAGCGGATTAGTAAAAGCTCAGATAAAGGTTGAAGATTCAGACGGCGAAGTTTTCTATACTTCAAAAGGTGTTTTCTTTGTGTGTGAAAGCGTAGACAAAATTGAATACGATAATTCTTCTGGAGAAATTATAGACTTTACGCAGTTTGAAGAAAAGCTCAACAAGATTATTGAAGATTTTAAAACACAATCTGCTGATTTTGTGCCGACCTCCCGCAAAATTGCAGGTGAAAAACTTACTACTGATATATCTGCAACACAGCTGCGAAAAGCGCTGAGCGTATATCCAGTTAAGGTGCTTGTAGGTGAAGAACCGACCACTTCTACTACAGGGTCAGTAACTCAGCTTTTGATTTCCAACATAGACAATGAGCTGAAACTCTATGTCTGTGTAAATATCAACGGCGCTGGTTCTTCTGCTCAATATCAATGGAAACTCTTAAATTCAATAACGGCTGAAGAAATAACTAAAGCGGTAAAAAGTTATTTCGACGAAAATTCTATTGAATTTGATAGTTATGTTTCAAAAACACGCAAAATCGCTGATATTGAGTTGTCTGATGATATTACAGCTGATGAACTTAAAACTTTAGGTATTAAATACATATTCACAGTTA
>JAUMXP010000215.1 GCA_030529125.1 Eubacteriales bacterium
TGGTTGAAGGTGGTAAGCAGAAACACCATGTGGTTCGTAAAAGAACCAAAAAGCCGCGTCAGGCTTTTTGTGTTCTGACTTTCGAGCACGAATAAGATGTCGGGCACCACCCGCAGTGGTCGACAGCTTGGAGAGCGCAGAATATCCACCCTAGTCAATATAAAACTTTATCACATAACATACCCAATAGGGTGTCTTTTTTGTTTTGGTTGAAGGTGGTAAGCAGAAACACCATGTGGTTCGTAAAAGAACCAAAAAGCCACGTCAGGCTTTTTGTATTCCATCTTTCAAGAATAAACCAAAATCTAAATATTATCTGCAAACCTTTACACCTTAATTCTAATTGACAGCGCATAGCTTTTCGTTTAATATAATATTGTAAATAAATACATTAGGGGAATTCGTATGAAAATCATAAATAAATTTGTTGCTGTTACTCTTATTTTCATAATGATTGTTTTGCTCACTGCTTGTGGGAATAAAACACCAAAAACTGCTGATGAATTCACAAGTTTTATGGAGAGTAAGGGTTTCACTGTTGCTGACTCTACTTTATTTGCACAAACAATCATTACAGCAGACACAGTACTGACTGCACTTAATGATAACTACGAAATAGATTTTTATGTTCTTTCTAGCGATACGGGAGCTAGCTCACTATTTGAGCTCAACAAATCTGCTTTTGAGAGCGATGGCTCAACCGTCTCAGAAACTACAAATATAAGCTCTGATAATTATAACTACTACGACAATATTAGCGATACCGGCTTTCGTTTGACAGCTCGCGTAGATAATACAGTATTGTACTGCTATACCGACGCTGAATACAAAGACGAAATCATTGACATCATCACAGAGCTCGGATATAAATAAACCGTACACAAAACTATCATAAAATGTTTAGTTACAAACAACAACCGCTCAGCACGGTATGATGAGCGGTTTTCTTATTTTATGGTCATTGATTCCCTGCTTTTTCTGGTACTACAGTGTGACAAGCTCAATAATCATAGTATTCATAATGTGCATCTACAAACTTAAGAGACATAAATAGCGAAAAGACTGTAATAGCGCGAAAAGCGAAAACTAATATAATAAATATATCAGTGAAAGTAAAAGCAAAAGATACGCTTGACTCAAAAATCATTACAAAAATCCATATCCTCACAAATGTCTTTGCATTTTCGCTGAAAATCTTGAGTGTAAAATATCCTATCAGCGATAAGATTATCATACATAATACAGCAAACGTAATATTAATCCACAGATACTCAGGCGCAAAGCTACAGAAAAGCACCGACAAATAAAACGAAGTCAGACTCAACGGACAGATACATCTCTCAAAAAGCTCAGACATAAACGAACTGTAAGAAAACAGATCAAAAATATTGTCTAGCACTACTGACCCAACCATCATTGCAGTTACTATAAGGGTAGTAAAAAGTGAAACCACGCTTACTTTCTGCCACACACCAATAACTCGTTTATTATCTCTATCAATATTTTTCATAGACGAATAAATCATATATTTTCCTTTCTATGGTTATTTTTCATCAGCAAAAAAGGCCGAAGAACGAAGAGCTTCTTCTGCTTTAGCAGATGGTACTGTAAACGACCAAATGCTGTCACTATGATAGGTATCCTGAGTTATGAGTTCGTTCGCTTTTTCATGCAAGACTCTTGACAACTTACCATACATTGAATCATCATACATATCTATCGGATCCATTACAATATCAGTGCCATTTTTCTCATCGAGAATATTAGCCAGTTCCACTAACTGTGGTATTGCCGCATCTCCCAATTCTTCCATAGCATCAATATCGACAGTGTTCAAACTTCCGTCTACATATCTGTCAAAATTATACTGAGCAATAACTGTGTCAACATTAGATAGAGTAAGCACACCGAAAAGTAAAACTAATGCCGATAGTGACAACGCAATCAGTTTTAGCCTTCTGATAAACTGCTTGAAGATAATCAGCACAAACACAAGCACCAGCACAAGCATAAACCAAGATGCATAAACACGCTTTGGAGTAAGTCCATAACAATCGATATACATCACCATTTT
>JAUMXP010000216.1 GCA_030529125.1 Eubacteriales bacterium
GTTTTGAGCGATACGGTTTTACCACCTGTATTTGGGCCGGTGATTACTAAGGTATCAAATTCTTTTCCCAGTGTGATATCAGTAGGAACAACGTTTTTGTCAGGAATCAGTGGATGACGTGCTTGCTTTAAATCTATGATGCCTTTGTCGTTCATTTTTGGCTTTACAGCTTTCATTTTGTATGCAAGCTGTGCCTTAGCAAATATGATGTTAAGCTCAACGGTGAACTTGTAGCTTTCGATTATTTCGTCTGCATGTGTACCGCAGGAAGCAGACAGCTCGTAAAGTATACGTTCGATTTCTGCTTTTTCTTTTGATTCGAGCACTCTAATATCGTTGTTTGCCTGAACAACTCCCATAGGCTCGATGAATACGGTTGAGCCTGATGCAGAAGTGTCGTGCACAAGACCTGCGACGTTTCCTCGACACTCTGATTTTACAGGAACAACATATCTGCCGTCACGCTGAGTGACGATAGCATCCTGCAGGTATTTCTGATATGTAGACGAATGTATGATTTTGTCCAGCACTTCTCTGGCTTTGGACTGAGCAATGCGGATTTTTCGTCTGATATCGTAAAGTGTAGGGGAGGCGTTGTCCGACAATTCCTCTTCACCTATGATACAGGTATTGATTTTATCTTCTAAAAACTTGTTGGTTGTCAAAGATTCAAAATGATTGTCAAGCGAGGTTTCAATAGATGCTGACTTATTGCGCCATTCCTTGATACCTCTGATTACCCTCAGCCCTTGAGCGATTCTGAGTAGCTCTATGGTAGTCAGGCAACCGCCTGCTTGCGCTCTGCGCAATGCGTTAGTAATATTGCTCGCGCCACCAAAAGACGGCGCACCAAAACGACCGATGAGCATATGTGCATCTTCGGTCTGTTTTAATAGCTCTTCTACTTCAAATAAACCCCACGCAGGCTCGATTTTGAGCGCTTCTTCCTGTGCCTCAGGAATAGTAGTTTCGTTTGCGAGTAGTTTGAGTATTTTATCGAGTTCAAGTGTTTTAAAATGTCTGTTCATATTATTCACTCATCATTTTAAAAAATTGTAATGTTAAAAAATCTTTTTCTGTTATACAGCTTAAGTAGCTTTCGCTGATTAAGTTGAGCAGTTTCAGAGAATCCACAGATAGATTGAACGAAAACAGCTTCTCAAAATCAGCGTAGAAAGTGTGCCTAAGTGCTGTGACAACGCTTTTTGATGCGAGTATTCCGCGAGCACCGTTTTTGTTAGCACAGTTACTGCAGAAGAGCTTGCCGGTTTTAGGTACAAAGAGCATTTGCACTGCTTCGTACTCACCGCAGTCAGAACACATCACAAGGTCCGGCATATATCCGCACAGCCCCATCAGCCTCATTTCGACGCAGGCTTTAATAAGCAGCGGCTCTTTCTTTTCATTTGCGAGTAAATGCAGTGCGTTGAGGATAAGTCGCAGGTAATCGTGTGCTTCCTGTTCTTTAGGACATAGCGACAAGCACAGCTCACAGAAATACTGTGCAAGGCTCATATTAGCAACATTGTTCCTAAGTTTGATGAACATCTCAATACTCTGAGCTTCGTCGATAGAATATGTACCCTTGTTTTCAAATACAGAAAGCTCAGAATAGCACAAAAGCCCGGTGGATGCACACTTCGGGCTTTTGATATTCTTAGCACGACGCACAAACGCACGGATAACACCATGAGAATCAGTCAGCACGGTAACAAGTTTATCCTGTTCACCGATACTCTGCTCCTTGATTATCAGTCCGTTTGTCTTGAATTTCATCTTTTTCCTCCAAAGCCTCAGGGCTTTTCTTAGCGTTCTGGATAGATTTATATTGCAGGTAGTCCAGTACACTGCCACTCATCAGAAACGAGTTCCACGCATCTGTTTCATTCATACATATCTGCCTTTCAAGTGAATTCAGGTATAACCCCTATAGGTATTATACCGCCTTGGAAAGCGAGATATAGTGGGAAATATGTAGAAGGCAAAAATTTTCTTTTAAGCGTCTGATCCACCGAGCTTTCTTTGGTTGGTTATGCACGTCCGTTGTTATTTTTATGCTTCGCACCT
>JAUMXP010000065.1:0-2107 GCA_030529125.1 Eubacteriales bacterium
TATGGAAGTAGCGAAAAGTAGTGGGTTAACGCAGAAGCTGTCAAAGCTGTTTGCACCCTTGCTCAAAAAACTATTTCCTGATGTTGATAAAAACAGCAGGGCGTTCTCGTATATATGCATGAACGTCAGCGCTAACTTGCTAGGACTTGCAAACGCGGCTACACCGCTGGGACTATGTGCTATGAGAGAGCTAAAAGCAGATAGTGACTCAGATGTTGCGACTGACAGCATGATAACCTTTGTGGTAATCAACACAGCATCGATTCAGCTTTTGCCTACGACAATAGCTGCGATGCGTGGGGCTTTGGGGTCAAAGTCTCCGTTTGATATTGTGTTCTGCGTTTTAGTTTCATCAATAGCAGCACTTGCGATGGGACTTTTAGTCTCAAAAATCTTTTGCAAATTACGGAGGAAAAATGGATTTAGTGATGCCGTGCGTAATAGCGTTTGTAGTGACTTACGCACTGATAAAGAAGGTCAGGGTCTTTGATGTTTTTGTTATCGGAGCAAAAGACGGTATAAAGACCTTGTACAATATCGCGCCTACTCTGATAGGACTCATAGTGTCAGTTACTATGCTCAAATCATCAGGAGCGCTTGATTTACTGTCGCAGTTGATTGAGCCACTGACTGAAAAGGTGGGGTATCCGTCACAGCTTGTACCGATGACAATACTAAGACCGATTTCAGGTGGTGGGTCAACGGCACTGCTGAATCAGGTGTTAAGCGACTACGGACCTGACAGTTACTTGGGCAGATGCGCAAGTGTGTTAGCAGGAGCGTCTGAAACGACCTTTTATGCAGTGACACTCTACTACGGGGCTGTTAAAGTAAAGAAAATCCGCCACACACTTATAGCAGCGTTGGTGGCGGATTTTACGGCAGCAGTATTCTCTGTGCTTACTGTGAATTTGTTTTTCTAGCAGATGAACGTATTCTTGTGAGTTTATAGAGTAACTCTTTTGGATGCAGAGGAAACAGCGGATACATATAGCTTTTTCCTGACAAAGTTTTGTTTGTGAACAGTAAAACGATGTTGAGCAGTATGCCTGCGATAAAGCCCCAGAAATTGAATAGCTTTGTGAGTATAAGCAGTATGACGCGCAGAAATTTCAGGCTGTATCCAAGCTCGTATGAAGGCTGGCTGTAGTTTGCGATAGTTACAAATGCCATGTATAAGATAACTTCCATTGAAAACCAGCCTGAGTCTACAGCAAATTGCGAGAATGCAATCGCACCTACTATACTCAGCGAGGTCGACAGGCTGTCAGGAGTGTTAAGGGCTGCTAGTCGCAACCCATCAATACCGATTTCAATCAGTATCAGCTGCCAGAAGATGGAGATATTCACTTGCTCTGACTTTGGTATGACAAACTTAAAAACCTCGGGGATTGCGTCGGGGTTTTGTATAGCAAGCAACCACAGCGGAGTCAACAGCACAGAAACAAGGGTGATAAGGTAACGTGCGATTCTGATATATGTTCCGGTGATTGGAGGGAAGTAGTAGTCGTCGGCTTCTTCGAGCACTTCGAATATTGAGGTAGGCAGAAGCAAAGCAGACGGAGAGTTGTCCACTAAAATTACAATACTGCCCTTGAGCACAACAGCGGCTGCTACGTCAGGACGCTCGGTGTACTTGACTTTAGGAAACGGGTTGAACCATTTCTGTGGGTAGAGCGCTTCGATGAGGCTCTGCTGGTTCATAGCGAGTGCCTGTATATCAAGGTTCTGGATTTTCTTTTTCAAGATGTTAAGTAGCTTTTTGTCCACCTTGTCTTCCATATAGCACATTACGATATCGGTTTGTGATGACTTGCCTGCGCTTAGTACAGTTGTAGTAAATTGTGGGTCGCGGATTCGACGACGTATCAGAGCACAGTTGAATATCAGGGTTTCAACAAAGCCATCTTTACTGCCTCTGAGCACTTTGTCGTCCTGTGGCTCTGAGGTTGAGCGCTGTGGGTAGGTTCGCATATCGAGCATAACGCACTCTGAAAACCCGTCAATCATAACACATGAAATACCGCTTAGTACGTTTTTTACAACCATATCAAGGTCGCTTAGTACATCAACCTCTACGTAGGGTACGCATTTGGACGCAAATGTC
>JAUMXP010000065.1:2117-8794 GCA_030529125.1 Eubacteriales bacterium
CTTTTGTGAAACTCTCGTCAGTGTTGTTGTAGAAGAACTCCATTATGTGTTCCATGGTGTCATCTTTGACAAAGCCGTCGATGTAAAACATAACGGCATCTTTGCCGTTTAAGGTTATTCTTCGCTCTATGATATCAAAGCAATAGTCTGAACGCAGGGTGTCTTTGAGCAGTTTTCTGTTTTTCTCAAAGTCATTAGTGAACATAGTATCTTTCCTTTATTTCAGTTTATATTAGCGTTACCAGAAATTATCTAAATAAAAAATTTTTTAAGAATTTTTCAAAAAGTTGCATAGTTTTATGCAACTTTTTCTGTTTTTCAAGGGATAAGTGATAGGACTTAATGAAAGGACGGATAGTTTGAAAAGGAAAGATAGAGGTCTTAGCCCACGTGAAAAGCTCTTTTGCCTTAATTTCTGTAATTGTGCAGATGCAAAGCAATCAGCAATAAACGCAGGGTACAAGAAGAATCCAAAGTGTCAGGGGGAACAGCTTCTATGCAGGTCAGATGTTGCCGATGAAATAATGAGGCTCTCAAAAACAAGAGAACGCAGTATAAACATTGCCTCTCGTGTGTTTGCAGAGCGTCTGGCATTCGGCAGTATAGCAGATGCTGTAAGCCTACTGTACATGGATTCGCCCACAAAAGAGCAGCTAAGAAATATGGATTTGTATCCGGTGAGTGAAATAAAAAAGCTCAAAGATGGTGCTATGGAGATTAAGTTTTTTGACAGGCTAAAATCGCTAGAGAAATTAGCTACTGAGTCAGAAAATGAAAATGAAAGTTGCAACAGCCTTATAGAAGCACTTCATAAAGGTGCACAAAATCTGAATAAGTGCACAGGTGAAGAATGTGAACTATAAGCCTTTTTCGAAAAAACAGATGCTCGTGCTTACGTGGTGGCACGGTATATCGCGACACAAAAACCATGATGCCGTTATCTGCGATGGGGCAGTCAGATCCGGCAAAACTTTTTGCATGTCACTGTCGTTTGTGCTCTGGGCATTCTCGCATTTTTCGGATTCGTCTTTTGCTATTTGTGGCAAAACCATAAGATCACTCAGGAGAAATCTCATTGTACCGCTACTTACTGAACTCAGACAGCTAGGATGTGAAGTAAACGAGAAACACAGCGAAAACCTGATTACCGTCAGATTTCAAAACAGAGTTAACCGCTTTTATCTGTTTGGCGGTAAAGACGAGGGGTCGGCCTCGCTCATTCAGGGTATGACGCTGTGCGGTGTTTTGCTTGATGAGGTAGCGTTGATGCCACGGTCTTTTGTCGAGCAGGCTTTGGCACGATGCTCGGTATCTTCATCTACGTTCTGGTTTAATTGCAATCCTGAGTATCCGTCACACTGGTTCTATAACGAGTGGATAAAAAAAGCTAAAGAGAAGAACGCTTTGTATATCCACTTTTCAATGCACGACAATCCATCGCTTTCAAAAAAAATGATAAAACGCTACGAGAAGCTGTATTCGGGGTCTTTTTACGAGCGTTTTGTCAAGGGTAGATGGGTTGCTGTGAACGGCGCTGTGTATCCGTTTATGGACGATGACAGCGCTTACGTGGATGTGCCAAAGGGGAGGTTCTCTGACTATTGTGTGTCGTGCGATTACGGCACAGTGAATCCTGCGTCCTTTGGTTTATGGGGCAAAATCGATGATGTATGGTATCGGATTGATGAGTACTACTTCGACTCAAAAATCGAGGGCTATCAGCGTACTGATGAGGAGCACTACGAAGCTCTGAAAAAGCTGATAAACAGCAGAAACGTATCATGCATTACGGTCGATCCGTCAGCGGCAAGCTTTATTGAGGTTATCAAAAGGCACAAGGAATACAACGTGGTGCCTGCACACAACAATGTCATAGACGGTATCAGAACCGTGTCGTCTGCATTAAAAGAAGGTCGTATAAAAATCTGCAGAAATTGCGTAGATACAAAACGAGAATTCTCGCTTTATAGATGGAGCGAAAACTCAAACAACGATAGCGTGATTAAGCAAAACGACCACAGCATGGACGATATCAGATATTTTGTCTCAACAATACTTAACAGCGACGACAGCGATTTTGCGGTTGTCGCTACTAAAAGATTTTAGTACCACAGGAGGTAAGAAATTGAAATTGTTTTCTGCAAAAAAGAAAAGCACAACAGACGACTTTACTGTTCAAAGCGCTGTGTCACAGTCAAATCGTCATCCGTTTATGTCGCTTGATTCTTACAGCCCATACTCACATAAAGAGTTGCAGTTGTACGAGAGTCTGCGCGAGGCGGTGCCTGTGATTGACGCTGCTATATCAAAGTTAGTCAGGCTTCTCGGTACTTTTAAAATCGAGTGTAAAGAAAAAACCGCTCAAAAATTATTAGATGCGTTTTTAGTAGACGTAAAAGTGAATAATTGCTCGAGCGGTATCTATCAGTTTATTTACAGCTATTTTGATCAGCTTCTGACCTATGGAACTGCTGTGGGCGAGATAGTACTCTCAAACGACAGACAGTCGCTCAAAGCGTTATATAATGCGTCGCTTGATGACGTCGCATTGAAAAAGGGAAACAGCGCACTAAACGTAAAGGTCTGTACAAAAAACACTGACGGGAGTTTAACTCCTGTTAAGTTTCAGGACCTTATCTGCGTGACTACCTTAAACCCTGCACCGGGCAAAATCGAGGGCACATCTGTGCTCAAAGGTTTGCCGTTTGTAAGTTCAATACTGCTCAAAATCTTCAACACAATCGGTGTGAATTTTGAGCGTGTGGGTAATGTGAGATTTGCGGTTACATACAAGCCACCCGAAAATGCTCACATCAGCTCAAAGCAACGTGTGCAGGAAATTGCTACACAGTGGAGCAAGGCGATGAGGGACAAGTCACAGGTGTGTGACTTTGTTTCAGTAGGTGATGTATCAGTCAAAGTTATCGGTGCAGACAGCCAGGTGCTGTCGTGCGATATTGAGATACGACATCTGCTTGAACAGATTGTGGCAAAGCTCTCAGTACCACCGTTTATGCTCGGACTGTCGTGGTCATCAACAGAGCGTATGAGCTCACAGCAGGCAGATATACTCACAAGCGAACTTGAGTTTTACAGAACGCTTATTAATCCTGTTATCTACAAGATATGCAGGTATTTTCTGAGGCTGTCGGGACTGTGCGACGAGTTTGACATAGTCTGGAGTAATATCAACCTTCAGGATGAGACAGAGCTTGCGAACTCAAGACTCCAGAACGCTCAGGCTGCTCAGATAGAGAACACTCTTACGGAGGTGAAAAGTTGAAAACAGGTAGGGTGATTAAAAGCGTTGATGAACAAATCAGCGCAGAAGAACTACAGCTTATCAATAAGTACACAAGACGTGAATTAAATGCAGAAGAAGTGTATGTTTTCTCAGTGGTTTTATGTGATAACGACATCGACAGAGATTATGAACGTTTCACAGTTGAGTCGCTTTTTGAGCTTGAAAAGCTGTTTGTCGGAAAGACAGGTATCTTCGACCACAATATGAGTGCTAAAACTCAGACAGCACGAATTTTTAAGTGCTATGTCGAGGCGGTTGACGGTATGAAAACTGCAACAGGTGATGATTATTTCAGACTTGTAGCAAGGGCTTACCTGCCTAAAAGTGAGAAGAACAGCGAGCTGATTTTGTCGCTTGATTCAGGCATTACAAAAGAAGTGAGTGTCGGTTGTGCCGTAAAGCACACACTGTGTTCAATCTGCTCGCAGGAGATTCACTCGCCTATGTGTCACCACACAAAGGGTGTTGAGTATGATAACAAGTTGTGCTTTGGTGAGCTTGTTTCACCGTATGATGCATATGAATTCAGCTTTGTGGCTGTACCTGCCCAGAAAAACGCAGGTGTCATCAAGGCTTTTTCTAATACAAAAGAGGAGAAGATGAAAATGAAGGATATTCTTTTAGCGCTCAAAAACGGCGACGAGTTGTCGCTGAAATCTCATCAGTCAAAAGGACTGTGTGAGTACATAGATGAGCTTAAGAAGAAAGCCTTAGACGGCGATTTTTACAAAGAAGATCTGAAGAAAAATGTGCTTTGCAAAATGTGTACTTCACATCCGCTTGTTGAGTCATCAGTGCTCAAGGGGATTTTAGACAAGCTGAGTGTCAAGGAGCTCAGAAGCCTTTTAGATTCGTACACAAAAAAGAGCATAGAAAACGAAGAACCGACTGTACAGCTCTACAGCGATAAGGCAAAGGTCGATTCTAAAAAAACAGAAAATAAAGAATTTACTATCTAATAACAGGAGGAAAAATAATGAATATCAATTTCTCAGGCTATAACGAAAACGTAGTGACTTTTGCTGTAGATGATAACAGCACTGTGTTAATGGGTACACCTGTGCTTATGAAAGATTCACAGACAGTTGCTGCGTGCAACGAAAACGATAATATGATCGGTGTTGCAGTGAATGTCAGAAACGGCTATGCTGCAGTCCAGCTTACAGGCTATATCGAGATGCCTACAAGTGACTCATCAATTGAAGTCGGTTATCAGACACTCGCTGTAGGTGAAAACGGCGAGGTTAAGACATCACAGTCAGGTAGAGAATACCTCGTTGTATATACAGCAGACGGTATTGTAGGCTTTATTCTTTAATACGAAAGGAAGATAAAAATAATGGCATTATACGAAAATATTAATCTTGAAAAAGGTATGTATCAGGCTAAGGGTAAGTCATTGACTGACGTGCTCGAATCATTAGACCCATCAGAAAACTATGTTGGTTCTTCTCTTGAAGGCTTAGACGCGTTTTCACGTCAGCTCAAGAGATTTGACATCAAGGTATCAGGCGAGGGTTCAGACTGCGTAGAGAAATTCTTCCAGTCTTCAAATTCTGCGGCACTTTTCCCTGAATATGTTTCCCGTGCGGTACAGCAGGGTATGGAGCGTGCTGATATTCTCTCTGACATTGTAGCAACTGTTACTACAATCGATGGTATGGATTACAGAAGCATCACATCTGAGCCAACTGAAGATGACAAGACACTCGCTATTGTCAACGAGGGTGCGACTATCCCACAGACAGTTGTCAGAACATCAGAGAATCTTGTCAAGCTTCATAAGCGTGGCAGAATGCTCGTGTCATCATACGAGGCGTTAAGATTCCAGCGTCTTGACCTTTTCACTGTAACTTTGAACCAGATCGGTGCATATATTGCAAGAGCACAGCTCAAAGATGCGGTTGACACAATTTTAAACGGCGATGGCAACAATAACCCATGTGCTGGTATCGCTAGCGCTAATTCAGGTTCTGTATCATACGAAGACCTCATTACGCTCTGGGCTACACTCTCTCCATATCAGCTCAACACAATTTTAGCACCTACTGATGCTATGAAGAAGATCCTCTCATTAACTGAGATGAAGGATGCTGCAGCTGGTCTTAATTTCCACTGTAGCGGTAAGATGGTCACACCGCTTGGTGCAAACCTCTTACATACAGATGCGATATCAAGCAATCTTATCATCGGTCTTGATAAGAACTGTGCGCTTGAAATGGTTAAAGCAGGTGACGTTACTACTGACTATGACAAGCTTATCGACAGACAGCTTGAGCGTGCGACAGTCAGCTGTATCGCAGGCTTTGCTAAGATCTTCAAAGATGCATCAACAAAGGTAACATACTAAAGGAGGTCGACACCTTGAGTTTAAAAGATGTGATTGACAGATTTGCTCTGGTGTCAGGACTTGAGCAGGAAGAAATCTCAAAGTGGTTTTTTCTTATACTCGATTGCATACAATATTTTGAGAGCAAAACAAAAAACAAGTCGCTTTCTGAAAGTGATAAAAAGCGTTTGTCATATGCGTGTGCAGTTTATGCATACTATAAGTATTCGCTTACTCAAAGTATAGCAACCGCGTATAACTTCAAA
Organism: Eubacteriales bacterium; assembly: GCA_030529125.1. Classification (GTDB taxonomy): domain Bacteria; phylum Bacillota; class Clostridia; order Oscillospirales; family Acutalibacteraceae; genus Ruminococcoides. The sequence continues at coordinate 8,017 of JAUMXP010000065.1, forward strand.
GCAGGCGATGTTGAGATTACTCAGTCTTCAAGCATGATTGAGTCTGCTGTTAATTTGTGGCAACAGCAAAAGCAGGAAATCTCAGACATTGTTGACCTTGATGACTTTTGCTTTACAAGGGTGAGAGCATGAGTTTTCACAAGAGTATAGAGAATCTTATAGACAGATACGGCAGCAAAATTTCAATCGAATGCGACAGTGAAGTAAAGCATACTAAGGCGTTTATTCAGCCACTCAGATACAGGGATAGAGCTACAAAAATCCCACAGGTAAACATCGGCGGTCTCAGTGACGGACGTTTTTATTTGTATATCGGCAAGGGAAATTATGAATTTTCGCGCGCAAAGAATACAATAATTACTTGTAGTGGCAGAAAATACGTAGTACATACAAGCGAGCTGTTTGAACTTCACAACAAGGCTCTGTATGTATGGGCGGTGCTTGCACCATATAAAGAGCAAAGGCGGGACGATTATGACACAGATACTTGATTATATTGATAATCTGGTTAAAAGAATCAAAGAAGATAAGGCTTTTACGGATATTTGCTTTGTGAAAGGCTTCAATTCTAAAGAACACCCTAATCCTTTATGCGGCTATATGATAGCGGTATCGACGCTTGACAGCGAAACAAGCACTCGTTTTATCGGTAGCTCTAAAGACGATAATCCGTCTGCAAGCATGTACAACGCAACAGTCAAGTTCAGGCTGTACGCTCCGAAAAACGACGGAGGCGACGGACTTGCGATGCTTGCGTATGATTTGTGCGAGGCGATAA
>JAUMXP010000217.1 GCA_030529125.1 Eubacteriales bacterium
GTAGGCTCAGTTGGTGTAGGTTCTGTTGGTTCAACAGGCTGTGGATATACAACGCCAAGCTGTGAAGAAGCAATACCAAATGAGAACACGTAGTCGCCTGCAGCCTGTGTAGTAATCGTAGCATTACCACTCACTGATTTTGAGAAAGTAAGACCTTCTACGCTGTCTGTAATAGGTGTTGAACAGCTGGTCCATGTACCTTCTCTGACAACTTTAAACTGGTATGTCTTGTTAGCCTCTAAGGTCATTGTGACATAAGCTGTTGACTCACCCTCAGTCTTTAGCTTGAACTCGTTAGCGATTGTGCTCCAGCCGTTGAATTCACCAACAAGATAGCGGTCAGTAGAAAGTGCTTCAACCTCAGGAACATCAGAAAGCTTGGCGTACCACGCGCCAGATCTTACATCATAGTACTGGTTTTCCACAACAGTAAGGTCAGGGGTTTTTGAGCCGTTGCCAGCATTATTGAAAATAAGGTTTGTATGTTCAGCTTCAATCGTTGCTTCGTAAACATCAAATCCGTTTACTGTCTGAGTAGTTTTAGCCATAGGATAACCAGGCCAAGCAACTGCACCGTCGCCGCCTGTTGGCCATGTGTATGTGTAAACTTCAGCCCAGTTAGCTGAGTTGATGCAATAAATCTTTTTGCCGTTTTCAATATCAGGCTGTGTAGGAACAGGAACTGTAGGACGTGGCTGTGTAGGCTCTACAGGTCTTTCTTCAGGCAGACCTTCTTCAATAAGATATGTGTAACGTGGATAAATCTTGTTATAGTGAAGGTTTGTGCCATTTAAGATTGTAGCGTCCTCGTATACGTCAACGATGTATCCCTGTGTTGCATCATCGTAGAATGTATAGTCTGTGCTTGTGCCTAAGTACTTAACACCGTTCTCGTCTTTCACGTAGCTTGTTGTATTACAAGCTGATGGGATGTGAACCATGTGGCATGATTTGCCGTTTTCAGAAGAATAGTTCTGTTCTTCCCTTAAATCAATATGTGTGTGACCTGAATACCAGATAATTTCTTGGTTAGCTTCAATTATAGCTTTGAATCTCTGGTTGTTAGGGAACTGCTCGCCTGTTTCAGCGTGTTCCATTCTGATACCACCCTGATAACCTGGGTCGAATGTATCGTCACCTGCGCCGTAGCCCTGAATTAAAGCATGCTGAATAAGGAAGATCTTCTTGCCGTCGCCTTTGTACTTAGCAAGTAAGCCCTCAAGCCAATCAAGCTGTTCTTTTGAGAAGTTATCGTTCTCACCAGGGTGAGCGTTAACTTCACTCATAAAGATAAAGTGGTCGCCTGTGTTAGGTTCTGTGACTTCGTAGTAGTCCTTGCCGTCTACAATAGACTGAGCGTCAGCATCAAGACCTGTGCCTATCGAGAACTCTTCGTTAGAACAAGCGTCGTCGCAGTTACTGTTTGCACTACCACGTGGCTCATGGTTACCGTCGGATTCATAAATCGGGTTAACGTAATCAGATTCAGCAAGAATCTGCTGATATGTCAACCATTCCTGTGTAGCACCCCAAGCATTTGTAACCTGGTCGCCTGCTGAAATGATAAAGTCAACTCCTCTGTCAACACAAACGTCCAGAGTCTGTGCCCAGTGGTCTGCTGAATAAGTATAGTACCCTGCTTCATCACCGTTCTGTCTGTCGATATGTATATCAGAGAGAGCAGCATATCTGTACTGACGCTGTGAAGAAGAATCAACAAGCTTCTTGCTATCAGGAATCTCAAACTTATCAACAGCATCTGCAACCGTAGCTGTATCACATGTTGATGATTCTGATACAATAACATATTCTGCATCAGCTGGAATAGCTACCTGTGCAGGGAATTTGTAAGTACCACTCTCACCTTGAGCTAAAGTAAATGAAGTAATCTCAAAATACTTAGTGAGTGCTGATGTGTCATCAGCCCAATACAAGTAATAAGTACCTGCCTCTTCAGCTGTATAGGTAATCGTACCTTCAGCATAGCCTGCATCTTCTGCATTAGTGCCTGTAAATGTGTAGCTGAGGTTTGTATCAGCTGCCATAACAGTA
>JAUMXP010000218.1 GCA_030529125.1 Eubacteriales bacterium
GACATAAATCGTAATTTTTATTATATTATTCTAGGACAAACGGAGGGTAATATGAATAAACGGAAAATACTAGCGAATGTGTTGCTGCTTATTGCTGCTGTAGTGTGGGGCTTTGCCTTTGTACAGCAGGAGATGGCGGCTAAATATGTAGATACTTTCACGGTTAACGCTTTGCGGTCTTTCGTAGCGGTTATAGCACTGATGCCACTGATTATCTTCACATCAGTCAAAACAAAGCGACCGATATTAGAAAAGACTAAGGCCGACCGTAAACTGCTTATCAAAGCAGGTGTGATGTGTGGTACGTTGCTGTTTATATCAGCTAATTTACAGCAGTATGGTATTTCGCTGTATCCTGAAGGTGCCGCTACTTCTGCGCGCAGTGGGTTTATCACCGCGCTGTACGTAGTGCTTGTGCCGATATGCGGATTGATGTTTAAACGCAAGCCGTCGATTACAGTCTGGATAAGCGTTGTGGTTGCGACATTCGGCTTGTATCTGCTGTGTGGTTCTGAGGGTTTGTCGGGTATATATTTGGGCGACCTTGTTGTGCTGTGCTGTGCACTGTCGTTTTCATTCCAGATACTTTGTGTTGACCGCTTTATTGACCGTGTAGATGGGGTAAAACTCTCTGCCGTACAATTTCTGACATGCGGTGTGTTGTCGCTTGTTGGTATGTTGATTTTAGAGCGACCACCAATCGAGAGTATTTTAGAGAGTGCAAAATATATTATTTATCTCGGTGTTGTATCAAGCGGTGTTGGCTATACGCTGCAGATTCTCGGACAGAAATACTCGGATAATCCGACGGTTGCATCTATCATTATGAGTTTAGAGTCGGTTTTTGCTGCGATAGGCGGATGGATGATTTTAGATAAATCGCTTTCGACAATCGAGATACTCGGTTGTGTCACTGTTTTTGCGGCTATTGTACTGGCACAGATTCCAATCAAAAAAAGACAAAAGAAAATCAAAGTGTAAAGATAAAAAGAGCAGTCCAGACGGACTGCTCTTTAAGTTTTAATTAGACGTTTTTATATTAGTCGTTTTCAGGGAAGAATTTCTCGTGGATAGCTTCAACTGCACTGTCAGCGTCACGCTTGTCGATAAGAACAGAAACCTTGATTTCAGATGTTGAAATCATCTGGATGTTAATCTGTCTGTCATAAAGTGCCTCGAACATAGTAGAAGCAACGCCTGCGTGTGTTTCCATACCAGCACCAACGATAGAAACCTTAGCGATTTTGTCGTCGTAGTGTACAGAACCTGTGCCGTTGTCAGCAGAGAACTTCTCGCAGATTGCAAGAGCTTCATCGCCCTTATCCTGTGGTACTGTGAATGTGATGTCCTTTGTGCCATCTCTGCCGATAGACTGTAAGATGATGTCTATGTTGATGTCTCTAGCTGAGAGCTTTGAGAACATTTTGAAAGCAAGACCCGGCTTGTCAGGGATACAAGTTACTGATATACGAGCTACGTTAGTGTCTTTAGCAACACCGCTAATAAGCATTTTTTCCATTTTTGGTTTCTCCTTTACGATAGTGCCTGGTTTCTGTGTCAGGCTTGATAATACTTCGAGTTCGATGTTATATTTCTTTGCCATTTCTACGGAGCGGTTGTTTAATACCTGCGCACCTAGTGTCGCAAGCTCAAGCATCTCGTCGTATGAAATCTCGTCTAATTTGATAGCGCCCTTGACTTTTCTAGGGTCAGCTGTGTATACACCCTCAACGTCGGTGTAAATCTGGCACAGGTCAGCGTGCATAGCAGCAGCGATAGCAACCGCTGAAGTGTCGGAACCGCCACGACCTAAGGTTGTGATATCGTCGTAACGTGAAAGTCCCTGGAAACCTGCAACTACTACGATCTTCTTCTGATCAAGTTCCTTCTTGATACGGCTAGTATCAACTTTGCGGATACGTGCCCATGTGTGAGATGATGTTGTTTTGAAGCCTGCCTGCCAACCGAGCAGTGAAACTGCAGGGTAACCGAGCTTCTGAATAGCCATTGCGAGTAGTGAGATAGAAATCTGCTCACCAGAAGCTAAA
>JAUMXP010000066.1 GCA_030529125.1 Eubacteriales bacterium
CTATATTTCTTTTCACGTAAGACCTCCGAATCTGTATAGAAAAAATTTCAGCACAGCAAAACTGCCATGCTGAAATCTAAGTACAAAATTATTCTAAAGTAATGTCTTCTTCATCGTAAACCGGCATCTCCTCAACAATAGCGCCATCATCTACGATGAGGTCTTCAGGTGTTTCTTCCTGTTCAAATGTAGCAGGACACATGAGGAAGAATACTTTGTTATCAACGCTCTCAACGATCTTCTCATCAGCTTCTGTGCAGATGTTCCATCTGAGGTCAGCGCTGTCTTTAAGTGTATGCTCAAAAGCTTCAACGTCAGCATCTTCAGAAAGCTCAAAAACATAGCCAACAAAAGGAATTGTGCCGATCATAGGGCCAAACATAACAGCTTCTTCAAAGCCTGTTATATCCATAGTAAAACCAGCTAAATAACCTTCTTCTACAGGCATAGTCATTGGCATGAACTCAATGCTCTCGTGTGCCATAACAAGGTCAGCGATTTCCTGTGGTGTCTTGTCAGCGTTTTCTTCAAATAAAACTACTAACGGCTCACCAACAGCACCATAAGCTTCTCTTTCTTCACCACAAGCAGCAAGTGAAAAGACTAAAACTAATGCAAGTAATAACGCAAAAATTTTTTTCATAATTTTCTCCTTAATTTTTGATAAAATAATGTATAACAAAAGATATAAATCTTTAGTCAGCACTAATAAACAAACCGCAATCGGCATGTTGAATTTCAGACTTTGTAGGCAGTTGTGTATCTGATTGTATAGGAGCGGCTGTTTATGAAGACGTTTCTTCTACTTTATCTTCAGTAGCGTCTGTATCAACAGAAAAGCTCTCATTACAGCCACGACAAACAGCAATCATAAGCATAAAAACTAAAGCAAAAAATTTATATAATACAACTACTTTTTAATGAAAATAAATTTTACAATTTCATTATATATGATACCTGTTAATAATACAACTATTTTTAACTATTTATTATAGTAAATTCATGTAATAAATTGAGCGATTAAAAAAAGCCTGTTTCGGATAATTTTAAGGCAATTTTTATCTGGTGCTGCTATAAAATTGCTAATATTTTATTTTAATAATTGAATTAAAGAATTACTGATGTTATAATCAATATTAAGTTATATACTAAAGTATATGGAGGATATTAAAATGAAAAAAATGTTATTGAAATCTTTCTCTGTAATACTCACACTGATGTTTGTGCTTACACTTTTGCCATTAGGCATCATCAACGCAGAACAAGCCCCTTTGTACGATTACGAGCGTGACGGATCATTCCGAAAAATTGAGATAGGTAATGGGCTTTATCGTTACTATGGCCCTACTGGCGAGTTCAACGATGATTTTGACAATGCATCTGCGGTAATTTCAAATTCAGATGATTACTACAAATCACAGAATTTATCTAAAAAGGAGATTGCATCTTTGGGGGCAGACGAACTTCCAAAAAGCGTCGACCTTAGTCTGACCAAGTATTTTCCTCCTGTAGGTGATCAGGAAGGATTGGGGTCTTGTTCAACATTTTCTGCGGTTTATTATCAGATGTCATACGAGGTTAATAAAATCAGGGACGTACAGGCTACCAGAGAAAACACCCGTTCTCCTCAGATTGTGTACAACTTCGTCGGTTCTGGATCCAACGGTGTGTTAACTCATATAGAAAACTTTAAGTTCCTATCAATCTTTGGCGCACCTACATATAAAGAGGTGCCATACAGCGATGATGACTCAAAAAACTGGTTTGCCGAAAAAGGCATCTGGCGCGAAGGTATCAGAGCTCGACTTGATGATTATTTTATGATTAAAGACATCGGCAGAGAAGATAGTCAGATCACATCCCCTGATGACTATGACCTTATTGCATACAAAACAGCACTTAATGACGGTAAAATAATCGGCTATTCAACCTACGTATCAAGCTGGGTTTGTTCAAAAATAAAACAAAATTCTGCAGCTCCTGAAAACGCAAAGTTCAAGGATCAAGAATGTGTTTTATATCGTGATGGTTCAGATGGCGCTCATGCAATGGCTATTGTAGGTTATAATGACGAAATATGGTGCGATATAAACAATAACGATACTGTAGATGCTGGAGAGATGGGTGCGTTTAAAATCGTAAACTCATGGAGCGACAGATACGCAAACGATGGTTTTAACTGGGTTGCTTACGATGCATTAAATCAGGTTTCTGCTGTTGAAAACGGCCCTTCAAACAGAGAGGCTATCTTTCAAGCTAGTAGAATTATAAATGCACGTGATTACAACGATCTCTCAGATATGTACATCGAGTATACACTCAACACAGCGGATCGTTCTCAGCACAATGTTTTCTTTACTGCTGAAAAAGACGGCACAATAAGTAAATACCAGATGTTTTATGGCTCTGGTGGTTGGCACGCAAATACTGGTCAGATAGGAGCTTTTGACGGCACAGACGTTGCGTGTGACGGTACTTTTGTGTGTCCGCTTGATAATATTGCAAAAGATTTTACATACGAAGAGTTCGAAAGTTACAACTGGAGCATTGAGTTTGAAGACACAAAAAAGGATTCAATTCCTGTTATCGTAAAGGATGTAAGGCTTGTTGATGAAGTAAATGGCAACACTTACGTTGTATCACAAAACGATCCTTGTGTCCTTGACGGAAACTCTGTTTCTTATGATATCAAAAAAACAACTGAAAACAACAAAGTTATCTACTACATGGGTTATGATAATCCGACACTTCACTATAAATCAGGAAACGGTGAATTTTGTGAAGTTGAGATGGAAGAAACTCTTGAACGCATCGGTGCTACTCACAAATATATTATCAAAGATGTAAAAGACGAAGTTACTCTTTATTTTTCTGACGATAAAGGTAATATAGACGATAACGGCGGAAGTTTTTACACAGCAACAGACAGACTTAATTTCTATCGCACAAAAAGTGCACGACAAGAAATTACTATCACTGACGTATCAATACCCGAAAATGCACAGGATACCGGTATCACTTTCTTCTTTGATGTTAAAACACAGGGCGGTTACGAGCCGTTTGAATACCAGTATACTATTGAAAGCTTAGAAACAGGCGAATCAACGTTTATCGACTTCGACTATAAATACGATAAAAGTCATATTTTCAATGATGCTGGTAAATATAAGGTTACTGTTGATATACGAGATCATGCAGGCGATGAATTTTCTTTCACAAAAGTTTTAGATGTTGTAGATAATCCGTTTGTGTTCAAAAGTCTAACATCAACTAACAAAACACACTTTGTTGGCAACACTTCAAGCTTTAAAGCTGACACAGAATATGAAAACATTGTTCCGCGCGGATCACAAAAGAATCTCTATAAATTCGACGTAAAAGACTCTTTGGGAAACATTGTTCACACCGTTACAAAAAATTCTACAACATACAACACTAGTAAAAAAGTAAGCAATATTGATTTCTCATATATCCCTGAAAAATCCGGAAATTATACACTGACAGTTTCATCAAAAGATGGCTCAAGCGATTATTCTGAAAAGACAATAGCGTTTAAGGTTATTGATAAAATAATCGGCGATACCGACGGATCGGGCGAAGTAGCAATAATAGATGCAACAAACGTACAACGATATCTCGTCAATTTGGTTGAAGAACCTGAGATTTATCTAGAACTTTGTGATTGTGATAATAGTGATCTGGTGAATATTATGGATGCTACTATTATTCAGCGATATATCGCTCACATTGATACAAGCAGTTCTGTAGGAGAAGTTATCGAGTATATTCCACCAACAGAACCGCCTACAGACGAACCTACAGAACCACCGACTGACCCGCCTACCGAAGCACCAAAGAAGAACAAAGTTACTTTTACAAATTCTTTTAGCTGGACAGGCATGACAATGTACTGCTACTATTGGAGTGACAGCAATTCTGCGATGACTTCATGGCCTGGCGTAGCAATGGAAAATATAGGCACAAACGAGTTCAACGAAGTTATGTATACTTTTGATGTACCAGAAGGTGCCACATATCTTATCTTTACAAACGGTTCAAAGCAGACAACAGACATCAGCTACGTTGGCGGAGAAGTAAGATATTATCCAATAAAACAGACCGATTCTAAAGGCAACAACCTTGTAGAAACATGGTAAAAAAGTAATTATTATTTTTCATAAAACAAAAAGCCGAAAACCTTAACTAAATCTAGGTTTTCGGCTCAATTTTTTGCGCATCTACATAAATCAAACGTACAACTAATCATTAGTAGAGATTAATTCATACTAACTGATTGAGTATCAAAATTCTGCACACCCAATCAAAATCTCAGGTTTTATTATCAGTTAAGCTTCTTATATCAATATAAAAAATATCTGCCGTTCCCTTTATTGTCGCTGAGACTCACCCTCTCATGGGTTGAATTCCTTGCCATAAGTTTATACAACAAAAAACCGCCTCGAAGAGACGGTTTGTGGCGCGCTTGAAGGAATTCGAATCCCCGACCTTTCGCTTAGGAGGCGAACGCTCTATCCTGCTGAGCTACAAGCGCATAATAACTGGATTTTAAATACGCAGGGCGCATAAAAACGCCCTGCGTTATTTCTTTTATAGCAATTTAATTCATTACGTTTAATTTCTTAATAGAATTAAACAGGGTGAATCATATTCTCTTTATCGAGCTTTTCACCGTTGATGCCACACTGTGCGTTTCTTCTCTTCTCAAAGAAGTCGAGTGCAACTTTCTGGAACATACCGTATGAGAGCACGTCCTCTTCCTGCTGAATCCACTGTGGGATCTCAGCTCTGAGTTTCTCAAGCTCTGGCTCAAGTAAGTCAGCAGGACGACAATCTACAGGCTCCATATCGCCGATAATCTTCTTTCTGAATTCTGGGTCAATAGGCATAGGAGTTGTACCGTACTTACCTGCTACCATATCCTTGAACTCTTTTGTACACATCTTGTATCTTTCGCCTGTGATGATATTAAACACAGCCTGAGTACCCACGATCTGTGATGTTGGAGTAACAAGTGGTGGATAACCTGAGTCCTCACGCACACGTGGAACCTCAGCTAAAACTTCGCTTAACTGATCTTCCTTGCCAGCCTGCTTGAGCTGTGAAAGAAGGTTAGACAGCATACCACCAGGTACCTGATAGATAAGTGCGTTAGCGTCTGTTGCGAGCATCTTCTGGTCGAGCAAGCCCGACTCGATATACTTCTGACGGAGTGTCATGAAGTAATCTCTGATTTCTGTGAGTTCCTCGAGCTTGATGCCTGTGTCAAACTCACTACCCATAAGTGCTGCTACCATTGACTCTGTTGGTGCATGAGATGTACCAAGAGCAAGTGGAGAGATAGCAGTATCGATCATATCAACACCTGCTTCAACACCCTTTAACAGACACATAGAAGCAAGACCTGAAGTATAGTGTGTGTGAAGCTGAAGTGGTAAATCAACCTCAGCCTTGATAGCCTTTACAAGGCTTTCTGTTGCGTATGGTGTAAGCAGAGCAGCCATATCCTTGATACAGATAGAATCAGCGCCAGCATCAGCAATACGCTTAGCGTACTCAACATAGTATTCATCAGTGAATACAGGACCTGTTGTGTAAGAGATAGCAACCTGAGCGTGTGCGCCCTCTTTCTTAGCTGCTTTGATAGCAGTCTGGAGGTTTTTGATGTCGTTGAGCGCATCAAAAATACGGATAATATCAATACCGTTAGCAACTGAGCGCTGTACAAAGTACTCGAGCACATCGTCAGCATAATGACGATAACCAAGCATATTCTGACCACGGAACAACATCTGGAGTTTAGTGTTCTTGCAGTGGTCTTTGATAGTACGGAGTCTATCCCATGGGTCTTCATTCAAGAAACGAAGACAGCTATCAAATGTAGCACCACCCCAACACTCGAGTGAATAAAAACCAGCCTTGTCCATTTTGTCAAGGATAGGAAGCATCTCGTCGAGTGTCATACGTGTAGCGATCAGTGACTGATGAGCATCACGCAGAGCAGTTTCAGTAATTTTAATCTGTTTTGCCATAATAACTCACCTTTGATTATGATAATGTAACGAGTGTCTGACCTGAGTCAACAGTCTCGCCCTTGTTTACGTTTATAGAAGCAACTGTGCCATCAGCAGGTGCCTTGATTTCATTTTCCATCTTCATAGCTTCAAGTACTAAGAGCACGTCGCCACGCTTAACAGCCTGTCCAGGTGTAACGTTTACAGCAAGGATTGTGCCAGGCATAGGAGATTCAACAGTTGTGCTACCGGCAGCAGCAGGTGCTGGAGCAGCAGCAACAGGAGCCACAGCGCCGTTTACTTCTTCAACCTGAACATCATATGTTGTACCATTTACGGTGATTCTTAAGTTTTTCATAATAAAAATCCTTTCCTATATGTGAAGTGTTTTATTTATCAGATAGTGCTGTGTTTTTTAGCAAGTGTTTCTACACGCTTTGATGAAAGCATATCTAAAGCCTGAGAAACCTTAGCTCTGAGCTGTGCTTTAGTAATAACATCATCAACATAACCGCACTTAGCAGCATTAACAGCAGAAAGCTCAGTCTGAGCAAACTCTTGAGCTACCTTATCCTGTTCCTCAACAGGAACGTTCATTTTATCCTCAGCCATGATGAATGCAAGCGCCTTAGGGTTAACAGGAGAAATAACCGCGCCTTCAACAGCAAGTCTCATATCTGCGCCTGATGCTTCGCCTGCGAGAGCGATGTATACAGGGCCAACTGCTGTACCACTGAGTACAGCAACCTTAACTGTAGTAGCTTCAGCATATGCAGAAGTAACCTTTGCTGCAGAGCTGAGATTCTTGAAGCCTTTAGCGTCAACAACTGTAACTACAGGGATAGAGAATGCATCACAGAAGCGAACAAACTTAGCAACCTTACGTGCAGCCTTGCAGTCGATGATTTCGCCCCATGTTTCTACAAAGCCTACAGTTTCACCCTTAACTCTACCGAAAGCAACACACGCACCCTCACCGCATTTCTCATCAAGGTCACAGAAAGAATCAGCGTCTGCGATAGAGCATACTACGCATTCCTCATCATAATCAGGCTCGCATGCGTCATCAACAGGAGCAACATCAAGATTGTTTGATGGGAAGAATGTGATGAGTTCTCTTGCTTTTTGTATAGAAGCATCTTTATCATCACAAACAATATCAGCAATACCGTGCTTAGCGTTATGCTCAGCAGTAGCGCAATCGCCTGCAACATCGATAGAAAGCTCAGCGTCTTTATTCATGATAATGAAATCAGCTGATGTTGCTGTAAGTGCTGAAGTACCAAGACAAGTACCTAAGATAACGGATAGCTGTGGAACAACGCCTGAGATAGAAGAAGCTCGTCCTAAAATCTCACCATAAGCGCTGAGAAGGTCATTTTTCTGTTCGAGTCTGCCACCACAGCTGTCGTAGAAACCTACAACAGGAGCGCCTGTCATCTTAGCTAAGTCATACAAACGAGCGATTTTCTTAGCCTGTGCTTTACTCATAGCACCAAAAGCTACGTCGCTGTTTTGTGCGAAAGCGTACACAGGAACACCCATTACAGTACCGTATCCTGTCACAGCTTCGGCTAAACCACCCTCGCTGCACAGAAGCGCATCTGTCTCACAAAAACTGCCATCATCAAAGAACTTGTTAAGAGTTTCGATGCCTGCGGTTTTGTTGAGTTCTTCTCTAAGTTGAGAAACACTTGAAAAACTCATGTCATTTCCTCCTAATTTATGTTTAATAACATTCAAATTTCGTCACTATATAGTATATCTTAAATACCAATAAAATACAAGAAAAAAGTGTGCAAAATTCAATTTTTGCACACTTTGAATAACTGTTGAAGATTTATTGTTAAAGAATTGTCATTTTGAGCAAAGTCAAAATTTTTCAACAACGAGAATAATTCTTTTCTAGAACATTCGATGTAGAAGCACGAGTGATTCAGCGCGTATGAGCCAAGGCTCTTAATAAGCGCATCCGCCACAGTATAAGCTTCACCTTTTAATTCTTCTTCAGAATAATACACTTCAAACCCAACTATATCAATAACATAGCCTGTTTGTGTGAAAGCTATATAGCCTTTCTCTATACCGTCTTCTTCGCTCAGGAGAATTGTCGCGTTATCAACACCACATTTTTTTATTATACTTTCGTTCTCAACACTTTTTATTGTAAGCATCTTTTCCTCCGTTTTATCTACCGTTTTTAGTCGGATTCGGATCGTGTGACAAACGCTTCACCTCGTCAGCCGACAAATCACGGTACATACCTTGTTTAAGTCCACCCAGCTTTACTGTACCAACCGCAGTGCGCTTGAGTCTGGCTACCTCTAAGCCGATAGATTCGCACATACGTCTAATCTGGCGATTTCTGCCCTCTCTGAGTACAATCTCGAGCACAACTCTACCCTCTTGCTTGGTTACAACACGCACCTGTGCCGGAGCAGTCATTCTACCGTCAAGCATAATACCGGTCTGGAGTTTTTCGACCTGTTCCTCATTGATAGATGGACGAACTGTCACACGGTAAACTTTATTGATATGCTTCTTAGGATGCATAATATGGTTAGCAAACTCACCATCATTAGTGAGCAACAGCATGCCTTCTGAGTCTTTGTCTAGTCTACCGATAGGATAAACACGTTCTTCTATATCTTCTATTAGCTCAGCAAT
>JAUMXP010000219.1 GCA_030529125.1 Eubacteriales bacterium
CTCAAGTACAGCGTTAAGCTCGTCGCCGAGGAAGATAGAGATCACTGCCGGCGGGGCTTCATTCGCACCGAGACGGTGGTCGTTGCCTGCAGTAGCAACAGAAATACGCAGAAGATCCTGATGTTCGTCAACAGCTTTTACAACTGCTGCGAGGAAGAGTAGGAACTGCTGGTTTTCTTCTGGTTTTTTGCTCGGTCTTAAGAGGTTTTCGCCTGTATTTGTAGAGAGTGACCAGTTATTGTGTTTACCTGAACCGTTAACATCTGCAAACGGTTTCTCGTGTAAAAGACAAGACATACCGTGCTTGCGTGCTATGGTTTTCATAGTTTCCATAGTGAGCTGGTTCTGGTCAGTTGCAATGTTTGTTGTTGTGAATATTGGCGCAAGCTCGTGCTGTGCAGGAGCTACCTCGTTGTGCTTAGTTTTTGAGTAGATACCAAGCTTCCACAGCTGTTCATCAAGCTCTTTCATAAAGAGAGAAACTCGGTTTTTGATAGCACCGAAATAATGGTCTTCTAGTTCCTGACCTTTTGTTGCTCGTGCACCAAAAAGTGTTCTGCCAGTGTATTTGAGGTCTTTGCGCTTGTCGTACATTTTGCGGTCTATAAGGAAGTACTCCTGCTCTGCGCCAACGTTAGCTGTAACACGGGTTACGTCGTCCTTGCCGAAAAGCTTGAGGATACGTACAGACTCTGTAGAGATTCTGTCCATAGAGCGTAGAAGCGGAGTTTTTTTGTCGAGCACCTCGCCTGTGTATGACATAAATGCAGTAGGAATATACAAAGACTGGTCCTTAACAAATGCGTATGATGTAGGATCCCATGCGGTGTATCCTCGTGCTTCGAAAGTAGCTCTGATTCCTCCGTTAGGGAAAGAAGAAGCGTCAGACTCACCTTTAGCAAGTTCTTTGCCTGAGAACTCCATAATAACCTTGCCGTCATCAACAGGGGTCAGGAAGCTGTCGTGTTTTTCTGCTGTGATACCAGTCATTGGCTGGAACCAGTGTGTGTAGTGAGTACAGCCCTTTTCGATAGCCCATTCTTTCATAGCTTCAGCTACGCTGTTGGCTATAGTAATATCGAGTGACTGTCCGTTTTTGATAGTAGCTTTCAGAGCTGTGTATGTATCTTTATCAAGACGCTCTTTCATGACCTGTTCATTGAAAACGTCTATGCCGAAAATACTAGGTACATCTATCATAATGGTCTCCTTATATGAAATAAATACGAGAAAAAGTATAGACTTTTGAGCATATTTTGTCAATCGGCTGAATATACAAAACAGTAAGCAAATTTACAGTATATACTTATATATACTGTAAACAGGTTGTCAAATTACGCATAGTTTGGTATAATCCATATATAATCTTATGTTAGTAAGGTGAGTAGTATGTTGAAGTTTACAAAAATGCACGGAATCGGTAACGATTACATTTATATCAACGCAATAGAGCAAAAAATTGATGACCCGAATGCTTTAGCTATAAAGCTCTCTGACAGACATTTTTCTATCGGCGGAGATGGTGTTATCCTGATTTGCAGCAGTGATGTTGCTGATGCTAAGATGCGTATGTTCAATGCTGACGGCAGTGAAGGTATGATGTGTGGTAATGGTGTACGCTGTGTCGGCAAGTATGTTTACGACAACTTGCTTGATGATAAGAGCAGAGATACTATTACTATTGAGACTTTAAGTGGTATTAAAACGCTTAGAATAACCGCAGTAGACGGCAAAGCTGAACTGCTCGAGGTCGATATGGGCAAAGCTGAGCTTAAAGCTGAGATAATCCCTGTGGTTTTTGAAAACTGCGACACAGTTATCGCAAAACCTCTTTTAGTAAACGGTAAAGAGCATATTGTAACCTGCGTTTCTATGGGTAACCCTCATTGCGTCACTTTTGTTTCTGATGTCGACTCACTTGATTTAGAGAAAATCGGACCGCATTTTGAAAACCACGAAGCTTTCCCACAGCGTATCAATACAGAGTTTGTCAAGGTGATTGACGAGAATACTCTGCAGATGAGAGTAT
>JAUMXP010000220.1 GCA_030529125.1 Eubacteriales bacterium
TGCTATAATGTAAAAGTAATAAATACACTTCAAGGAGAATATATATGGCTAGTGTTTCTTTAAAAGGCTACAAGGTCGACAAGGTTGACTTTATCGCTACTCTTGAAAACGGTACTCAGGTGAAACTCGGTAATAAATATCAGTATAATGTTCAATATGCTAAGAATAATATGTGTAAGGGCGAGTTTGACATCGAGGTATACGACTCAAACAACCCTGACAAATTCAAGGTGCATGTTGTTCTGTCCGGTATATTCAGCTTTAAAGACGGCGAGAAAAAGGAGATTATCCACACGGATACATTCAAAGCTCTGTTTCCTTATGTTAAGGCGTTTGTTACCACACTAACAGCTAACTGCGGTATTCCGCCGATTATGATTCCTGACATCGATATTGACAATCAGCAGATTTACAGAATCGATAATAATCCACAGTAATAATTGACAAAATGCGAAGTTTGTGCTAGAATACCACTTGCAGTCAGATTTCGCATATATGCGGGTGTAGCACATCGGCTAGTGCATCGGCCTTCCAAGCCGAGGAGGTGGGTTCGATTCCCATCACCCGCTCCATAGAAATAGAGGATACCCATCTGGGTATCCTCTTTTCTTTTGCCTTGAGCGGGTTATGGGAAGCGAAGGCGACTGTGCCAAGGCGCAGGTGGAACACCGAGCCGCAGGTAAAAACGCTACAGTGTAGCGTTTTTAGGGAGAGCGCAGATGAAACTTTTCTTTCTAACAATGGCATCAGACGTGGTAGCTCTACTCTACTTATTAAGCGTACATCACCCGCATATCATATCGCGTGAGCGATATACACTCAAAAATCACCTATTATAACAATTAAGGCATAATCAATTTATGCTCTCAGTTTTTTAAACATTCAAACAAACATCTAAGGATACCATTTCGGTATCCTTTTTTTGCTTTTTTCTACATTTTATTTGTTATTTTTCTTTAACGCATTGATAGATATATACATATACAATATAATTATTATGTATTTTTATATAAAGGAGAGGTTAACTATGAAAGTATTTAACTGTATTTTGGGCGTTTTCTCAATTTTTGCATCAATCTACTGCATGATTGCTCCTGGAATTTACTTTTTAACTATCGCAGGCTTCATGGTAGGTTTCTTGCTCGGCGTGTTAGGTTTTTGCAGTATTTTTGAGTATGCTCGAAACAAAAACGACAAATCAGCAATTATTAACGGTCCTGCACTTCTTATCTTCGGTATTGCTGCTACAGTGTTATCAACACTCACACTGTTCAGCACAAGAATACAGGCATTCTTCGATCTTATTCTCGTGCTCTTATTAGCTGCTGCTATCGTTATCACAGGTGTGACATCTATTGCTGATTCTATCAAGCTCAAGAAGACTCACACTACTAAAGCTTGGTGGCTCGGTTTAGTCTGGGGTATTATCCTGATTATCTGTGGCTGCTATGCCGGCACACACATTGCGTTCACAACTATTATGTTCGGCTATATTCTCGCTGCTGTGTTCATGGTATACGGCATCAGACTTATATGCTCTGTTTTCGAAAAATCACCTACATCGGAGAACTAAAAAATGAAATGTGTACTTAAAGAATTAGGAAACTACAAAAAAGAACTCCTGATTATTATACTCACTACAATAGGCACAACTATGGCAACCCTCAGCCTGCCATCGCTGCTGTCTGTACTCATCGACGATGCTTATCCAAGCAAGGATATTATGAAGGTAGTATACGTCGGTGCTGTTATGCTCGCTATTGTAGCGTTGGGAGTAATTTGTGGTATTATCACCAGCAAATATTCTGCTACTGTTTCTATGGGCGTTGGTAAAAACCTGCGTTCAAAGATTTTTAGAAAGGTGCAGTATTTCTCTCAGACTGAGATGGATAAGTTCTCTGCATCTTCTCTTATCACCAGAACTAACAACGATATCTCTCAGGTACAGACATTCTTAAACCAGTGCTTAAGAATTGCTATTCAGGCTCCTGTTATGTGTATCTGCGGTATCATCTT
>JAUMXP010000221.1 GCA_030529125.1 Eubacteriales bacterium
GAAGAAGAACAAAATCAGCCACTTGAATTAAATTCACATAACGGTCAGGAATTTGACGTTATCGTAAAAGGCTCACTCAAGGTTCAGGTCGGAAACCACGTAGACGTGCTCCACGAGGGCGACTCTATCTTCTATAACAGCCTTATTCCTCATGGTATGGCTGCAGCAAGCGAGGGTGGATGTGAGTTCCATGCTGTTGTTTTAAACCCGCAGGACGGCTCTGTAACAGAAGAATATCCTGAGGCACCAATCATCGCAAAGAAGCTTGCTAAAAAGAAGGCAAAAGACGAAACAGTTGCAGATAAGTTCGTCGAGTCATCCTATGATGAAAATGGCGTATTTAGCGGCATCAAGTTTAAAAACGATGACACCTTTAACTTTGCATTTGACTGCGTTGATGCTATCGCAGAGAAGAACCCTGATAAGCTCGCTATGATGTGGGTTGCAAACGATAAGACAGACAGAAGGTTCACCTTCAGTGATATGAAAAAATATTCTGCAAAAACCGCAAACTACTTTGAATCACTCGGTATAAAAAAAGGCGATACCGTAATGCTCGTATTAAAGAGACATTATCAGTTCTGGTTCTGTATGCTTGCACTTCATAAAATCGGAGCTATCGCTATCCCTGCAACCAATCAGCTGGTAGAGCACGATTTTGAATACAGATATAAAGCAGCAAGAGTAAAAGCAATCGTTTGCACCGCAGATGGTGATGTGTCTATTGAAGCAGAAAAAGCAACTGCCGGATTTCCCGGAATGGTTAAAGTTTTAGTTAACGGTAATAAAGAAGGCTGGCACGATTATAATGTTGAAATGGAGCGATTCAGCACTCATTATAACAGAACAGAAAATACTCCTTGCGGAAATGCTCCGATGCTTATGCTCTTTACATCGGGCACAACAGGATATCCGCGTATCGCAACTCATTCATATAAATATGCTTTAGGTCATTATCCGACTGCTAAACATTGGCATAATGTAAATCCTGACGGGCTTCATTTTACTATTTCTGATACCGGTTGGGGTAAAGCTCTTTGGGGTAAACTCTACGGTCAATGGCTCTGTGAAGCGGCAACATTTACTTACGATTTTGACAGATTCCATTCAGAGGATATTCTGCCAATGTTTGAAAAATATAATATCACAACATTTTGTGCACCGCCTACAATGTACCGCTTCTTCATAAAAGAGGATTTGTCAAAGTATAACCTAACTTCTATCGAATATGCAACTACTGCAGGAGAGGCACTCAACCCTGAAGTATTTAATCAGTTTAAAAAAGCAACAGGACTTACTATCATGGAAGGCTTCGGTCAGACCGAAACAACACTATCTATCGCAAACTTTGTAGGTTCTAAACCGAAAATCGGTTCAATGGGCAGACCAAGTCCACTCTACGATGTAGTAGTTCTCGATCCTGATGGAAATGAATGTAAAATCGGTGATACAGGTGAAATCTGTATTCGTGTTAAAGACGATGTTCCTTGCGGTCTGTTTATCGGATATTATCTTGATGAAGAAAAGACAAAAGAGGTGTGGCACGACGGATATTACCATACAGGTGACCAAGCAACTATGGACGAGGACGGATACCTTTGGTATGTTGGTCGTATTGATGATGTTATCAAATCATCAGGATATCGTATAGGACCTTTTGAAATCGAAAGTGTTATCATGGAGCTTCCTTATGTTTTAGAATGTGCAATCACTCCCGTTCCCGATGAAGTTCGTGGACAGATTGTAAAAGCTACCATCGTGCTTGTAAAAAACAAAGAGGGCACAGATGAATTAAAAAAAGAAATTCAAGAATATGTTAAAACACATACAGCTCCTTATAAATACCCAAGAATTGTTGAGTTTGTAGATGAGCTTCCCAAAACTATCAGCGGTAAGGTAAGACGAGTTGAAATCCGCAAAAACGACTTAGAGAAAATGAATAAATAATCATTAATTTAGCATATAAACGAGGTGATTTAAGTGAAAAAGACCTATGTAACTTCTATGCCCAATCAT
>JAUMXP010000222.1 GCA_030529125.1 Eubacteriales bacterium
GTGATGGATCAGTAACGTGTTTCTCATAAGCTCTCCATGATGAGCCGTTGTAGATCTGACCATCGCCAGGGAACTGGAGGTCACCAGTCTGCTGACCGTTACCGCCATTGTTGAAAATTACATTGTCATAGCTTGTGCTTGTTGTGTACTTGAACACATTACCTTCAACCTGTGTCATTGGCTGACCAGGCCAGTCTGCGTTCTTAGTTTCACCATTGCCGTTCCACATATAGCAGTGGAGGTTAGACCAGTTAGAAGTGTTCTCAAAATACACTGTTCCGGACGCACCGGTCTGAGCAACGTCACTCTCAGCAGCAGTTACACAAAAAACTGCGCTAAGAACCATAACAACTGTTAAAAGCAAGCTAATGATACTTTTGAAGTGTTTGTTTCTCATAATAATTCCTCCTTAAAATTTTTATATATTAGTTTTATATGGATTAATAAATTATCTAAGATATGTCTGACCTGTTGGGCCTACAGCACCTGTGATGCCTTTAAAGCCTGAAGCGCAGCATACATATACTCTCATGTTACCCTTACCAGGTGAAGAAACTGAAAGTGTACCGTTTGTTACCTGCTTAATATCACCGGAAACTGCATCAATGTACTTACCGTTAGGAATGTTCTTGAATGTAGCGCCGTCTGTGATTGCTACGCAAGCGAGTGAGTCAATGCCGTCACCTGTGTATCTTCTGATGTATGACATTTCGCCACCCTGTACATAGTTGCCATCGTGTGTGTACTGGCCCTTCTGTAAAGCAGGAATAGCACGTCTGATAGCGTTAAGTTTCATAATATGCTTAGAAAGTGGGGAGTTAAGAGTATCAGCAACTGTACCAGATGCTGTGTACTGTGAGAAATCAGTAGCATTAACTGTACCCTTTAAGTGGTCACCGAAGTAAGCACGACCCGTAGTAGAAAGTGGCTGGTTAGGACCAACGTCGATTGGAACGTTCTTAGCAAACTCAACTTCTGTACCATAGTATACACAAGGGATACCACGGAATGTGAAGATGAGGTTGAGGTTTTCAGCCCATGCCTGAGCACCCTGACTGTAACGTGTTTTCTCCATACCGTCAGGACCGTAGTCGTGAGAGTCAACATACATTACGTTCCATGTTGAGTCGTTCATGTACTGGTCTTCTGCGTAACCTGCTCTGATAGCATTATAAGCGTTTTCAAAGTTCCAGTGCATTGTAAAGTCGATTACAGATGTACCGTTTGACTTTGAGTAGTCAGGTTTGTGATATGTAATACCGCTTAAGAAAGCGTTGTTTGATGTTGGGAGACCTGCTGGATCTCTGTGAGCATCATAATGGCTGATAGAAGTAGCAATGTTAGCTGTTCTGTCTGTTGTGTTCCAGTTGCCCTTCCATGCTGACTCTGTCTCTTCCCATGAGAAGAATGCAGGTGAAGAAGATGGAATATTGTGGTTCCATGTTTCTCTAACTCTGGAGCAAACCTCACCGAAGATGTGGAAGTTCTCCTGTCCGCCTGTCTTCATAGACATGATGTCGTAGAATACTGGGAAGTAAGCGCTGTTAAGTGTCCAACGGTTGATGTGCTTTTCTGTATCAAGACGGAAAGCGTCAACACCCATATCAGCGTAATCACGATATGTATCTGTGATGTACTTAGCAACTACAGGGTTTTCTGTGTTGATATCTACACAGTCACCAGCCATAGAACCTTGCTGCTCGATTGAGCTTTCGTAGCCCATGTTTCTCTCTCTATGGTAGTGCTCATTTTTGTTAGTGTTGTTTGACCGAAGGTCTTTCATAATGTCAAGACGAGCCTGGAACTGAGCGTCACCGTTGAGGTTATCGTAGTTTGGATAAACTCTAGCAAGGTCAGAACCAGGAATCACCTGCATACAGTCTGTTGAACCGAGGTCCTGAACTTTGCTGTATTTCTTAGTGAACATCGGAGCAAGGAATGCTTCACCGAAGTTACCTGTGTGGTTCCATACAACGTCCTGAATAATCTTCATGCCCTTGTTATGAGC
>JAUMXP010000067.1 GCA_030529125.1 Eubacteriales bacterium
ATTCATAGATATGAGTGTATCTATCAGTATATCGAAGGGATTATCCGATGACAGATAGTCTTTTTCAGTAATGCACTTAAGGTCATTATACTCGATATATAAACTAGAATTTACTCGTTCATAAGTCAAACCCGATATTTCTTTTGGAGAACTAAGCGTTACTCTTATATTATCTATTGAGCGCACCTCAACTACTGATTCTATTTCGACATCTTCTGTTTTAATAACTGCATCAGCTGTAAACAGCGTTACAGGAGTTGCTCTAATATCGCTCTCACATCCGCAAAAAGCAAGCATAAAAAAAGAAATCGCAAGAAGCGATACTATGAGTTTATTCATAAAAACCTCCGAAATAATCTCTCTTGCAATTCCTGATAATTATTCTTCAATTGTTTTAAAAATTTGTGGCAGACATTCAATAATGTCCCTTGGTAGCATAGAAGTTTTGGAGAACATCTGCGCTGCCAAATCTCCAGCCAAACCGTGAATATACACACCTACACAAGCAGCCTCAAGCAAAGCTACTCCCTGTGCCATAAGAGATGCTATGATACCCGACAAGACATCTCCAGAGCCACCCTTAGCCATACCGCTGTTACCAGTAGGGTTAACATAGAGTTTATCGCCATCAGTTATTATAGTGTTCTTGCCTTTCAGTACAACAATAACACCATATTCTCTAGCAAAATTAGTCGCTACTTCTTCCCTGTTATTAAGGATATACTCAACATCTAATCCTGTCAGTCGTGACATTTCCTTAGGATGAGGAGTAACAACCACCTTAGCCTTAGTTGTCTTCAATACATCTATATTCTGCGCTAATGCATTTATGCCATCAGCATCGATCAAAATATCAGATGTGCACTCTGATAAAAACTCTCTGACAAAATCTACAGTTTCATCACAACATTTAAGACCGCAGCCCAAAAGCACAGCAGATGATGCCTTAGCGTGATATAGCAGATACTCAAGCGAGCGTGTGTCTATGGTACCGTTTTTGCTACTTAACACAGGAACAAAAACCGCCTCATAAACACTGCTTGCAACAATAGGATAAATGCTGTCAGGCAGAGCGACCTTTAATAGACCCACTCCACTCTTTAATGCAGATAAACTTGACAGTATACACGCACCTGCCATAGAGTAACTGCCGCTTATATTAAGCAGGGTACCCATAGTACCTTTGTTAGCATCATCAGGTCTATGCGGTAAATTGTTGATTATAAATTCAGACGTGATAGGTGTCATAATATTACTTATAGAATGCTCTGATAACATCGTGCTTCAAATATGGTCTGATGCCGTTTAGCATTTTCTCGTTAGGTGTGAAAACCACAGCACACTTGCCCTTTGCTTCGCTCTGGAAAACTATAACGCAGTTGTCTTCAGAATATTCCTGTGCACCAACGCTAAATACTTTGTTGAACTTGCGTTTAGCCATTTCTTCATCTGTATAGTGAAAAATCTCGTCAACAATTTTAAGATCAAACTTAAGAACTTTCTTACGGTTACGCTTAGCTATGATTTTATCAACTCTGAATGTGCCACCTAGTGACGAATATTCGTACTCTATTTTAAGGCTTGTAATAAAGAACCACGCACCATATACACAGAAAAGAAAAACAAATATCGAAATATATACAAAGTATGCCTGATAAATAAATCCGAGTGCAAAAAGCAAACCAGGAATAGCTATTGTAGCAAAAATAATCAGGAAAACATTCATATAATATTTTCCGTTTTTCTTTCTTTTTACAACTTGTTCTACTAAATTATCCATAAATACTCGACCTTCCGTAAAATGTATACTGTTACAATATCATAAAGTGGAGGATTTTTCAATAAAAGACTTGCAAATTTTCAATTAAAATGATAAAATCAAGAACGATAACATGTTGACAAAGGAAGTAACTGTCAAACGATTTCTGCAAAGAGATTTTTCGCCATAGGCTGAAAGCGAAAGACTGAGATATGACAGCGAAGTTCCCTTTCGAGTGGCAAGGCTGAATGAGAGATTTAGTAGGCTTTGACGGCTGACACCGTTATATGTCGCCTGAGTGTTTGCGTAAGCAAAAATTAGGGTGGTACCGCGGAATTTCTCCCGTCCCTTTTGTGGACGGGATTTTTTTATTTTATCGGAGGAAATTATGAGAGAAAAAATGGAACAGCTGAAAATTCAGCTTGAACAAGAGCTCAGTCTTGTGAATGACCTGCAAGAGCTTGATGCTATCAGAGTCAAGTACTTAGGCAAGAAAGGCTCTATCACAGACCTGCTCAAAGGTATGAAAGATTTATCAAATGACGAGAGAAAGACTTTTGGCGCTCTTGTTAATGAATTAAAGCAGACTGCTGCTGAGAAAATCAGCGCTAAAACAGAAGAACTCAAAGAAGCGCAAATCAGAAAAGAAATCGAAAGTATGCCTGAATTTGACGTATCTTTACCTACTAACCTTGATCGCGGTTCGTACCACCCTATCACACTGGTACAGCGCGAATGCGAGAGAATTTTTAAATCTATGGGCTTTACTGTAGAGGACTACTCAGAGGTTGTAACAGACTATGAGTGCTTTGAATCAGTTAACATTCCTAAAAACCACCCAGCACGCGATATGCAGGACACATATTATCTTGAAAACGGTCAGCTACTTAAGAGCCAGACTTCTGCTGCTCAGAACGCAATTTTACGCAAGTATGGCGACCAGCTCAAAAATGACGGCAAACCAATCAAGGCTATCTTCCCTGGCAGATGCTTCAGAAACGAAGCTACTGACGCTTGTCACGAAAACACCTTCTTCCAGATGGAAGGTATGATGGTTGACAAAGATATTTCAATCTCCAACCTCATATACTTTATGAAGACTATGCTCTCAGAAGTATTCAAAAAAGACATTAAGGTTCGTTTACGTCCTGGCTTCTTCCCATTCGTTGAACCAGGTTTTGAGCTTGATATAAGCTGTCTTATCTGTGGTGGCGAGGGTTGTCCATCATGTAAGCACTCAGGCTGGCTCGAACTTTGCCCTTGCGGCATGATTCACCCTGAGGTACTACGCGAAGGCGGTATTGACCCTGAAGAGTATACCGGTTTTGCGTTTGGTTTAGGTCTTACACGTCTTGCTATGATGAAATACGGCGTAAAAGACATCAGAGATCTTAATTCAGGCAGTTTGAAAGCACTGTCACAGTTTACTGATGACGAATAAGGAGGTACACGAATATGTTTATATCTATGAATTGGATAAAAGACTTCGTTGACCTTTCAGGTCTCGATGACTTAAAGCTTATACATCAGTTTTCACTCTCTACAGCTGAGGTTGAAAACGAGATTTTATACAAAGGTTCTGATATCAGCGGTATTGTAGTCGCACAGATTATGTCTGTTGAGGATCATCCTGAATCCAAGAAGCTTCATCTGCTCAAAGTTGACGCAGGTGACGGCAAATTAACAGACGTTGTATGCGGTGCACCAAATGTAAGAGTAGGTATGAAAACCGCTTTCGCTAAAGTTGGTGCTCAGATTGGCGACATTACTATCGCTCCTCGCCCACTTGCTGGATACGAGTCTTTTGGTATGTGCTGTTCTGAATGCGAGCTCGGTATCTCTGATGATAATTCAGGAATCATGGATATTGACCCTGCAGTTGCTAACGGTAGTGATGTTAAAGATATTTTTGCTATTGACGATATAGTGTTTGAAGTTGACAACAAGTCGCTCACAAACCGTCCTGACCTTTGGAGCCACTATGGTATTGCTCGTGAATTTGCTGCCATTTCAGGCAGAGAGCTTAAAGCACTCGATGTAGAAGACCTTACTCAGTACAATTCACTACCACAGGTAGATATGAAAATCGAAGATCCGCTGTGCCAGAGATATTCATGCTTACAGTTTGCTAATATTTCAAGAAACGTAAGTCCCGTTAATATGAAAATCAGACTTTTCTACTGCGGTATGCGTTCTATAAACTTCCTTGCTGATATGACTAACTACCTCATGCTTGAGGTTGGTCAGCCAATGCACGCATTCGACTCTAGAAAGGTTGAAAAAATCAGAATCAAGAGATTTGACGCTCCTCAGACTTTCACTACACTTGACAAGGTTGAGCGCAACATTGACGAGAACACTCTCATGATCTGCAACGACAACACTCCTGTTGCTATCGCTGGTATTATGGGTGGTTTGGATTCTGAAATCGTTGAAGATACTACAACTCTTACACTCGAATCAGCAACTTTCGATGCTGCTTCTATCCGTAAGTCTACTGTACGTCTTTCTCATCGTACAGATTCATCAATGAGATACGAGAAGTCTCTTGACCCTGAGTTAACAACTGTAGCTATCGCCAGATTTGTTAAGCTCTTGAAAGAATTCGACGAAAATGTAACAATCGTATCTTCACTGACTGATGAATATGCTTTCCACTATCCTAAAGTAACACTTAGCTTTGACAAAGCTTATGTAGACAAATACACAGGTATTGAGATTTCTAATGATACTATCATTGATACTCTAACAAAATTAGGTTTCAAAGCTACTGTAAGCTCTGATAACTTCACAGTAGATGTACCATCATGGCGTGCTACTAAAGACGTAACAATCAAAGCTGATATAATCGAAGAAATCACACGTATCTACGGCTATGACAACTTCGATATCAATACTGCACGTTCTCCACTCTTCCCTGTTAATATGGAACAGGAAAAGTGCGACGAAGAACGCGTTAAAGATATGCTTGTTAAGCGTTATAATCTCCACGAAGTACATTCTTACGTGTGGAATTATTACGACGAACTCAAGGACTTAGGCATTGAAAACAAGGGTGTTATCAAACTGCTCAATGCTTCTAACCCTAATATCGAAACAATCCGAGAGAGTCTTATCCCTACTCAGCTTTGTCAGATTAAGACAAATGTAGGCTTCTCACAGGATTTCGGTATTTTTGAAATCGGTCGTGCTGTAACAGGTATTGATCAGAATAATCTTTGCATTGAGAAGAAATTCTTAGGCACAACTCTTTACAGTAGAACAAAAGATGTTAAGACTCTGTACTTTGAACTCAAAGATATTATCGAAACAGTCGTTGATGAACTCAAACATCAGAGTGTAAGCTTTGAAAAAGCAGAGCCTACATCTAACTTTGAGCATCCAATCAACTACAATGCTATTGTTTGCGATAACAGCATTATCGGCTATATCGGTATTGCTCACCCAACTGTTTCTAAGAAAATCGACAAGCGTGCTGCTATTGTCTTTGCTCAGATTGATATGACAAAGCTATCAGAAATCAAGAACCTTTCTATTGCTTACGAAGAGCCATCAAAGTTCCCTAGCATGGACATTGACCTCTCATTCGTAACAGAAAAGTTCGAACCTATCAAGAACGCTATCCTAAAGGCTAACTGCCCACTGATCAAAAAATACGATGTCGTAGACATCTATGAAGACGAGAATTCAAAGAGTATTTCAGTCAGAATCACTTTCTCTCATCCACAGAAAACACTCACACGTGACGAAGTGCTCGATGTAACAAACGGCATTGTTGATGAACTTAAGTCTCAGGGGATTGTTCTTAAAGGCTGATTTTAGCGCTTTAAAATAAAACTTGAATTAATTACTGCTTTATAGTATAATGCATTTATCGGAGGTGTTTCCATGTTAGATAAGACTATGATATTCTCCCTCGGCGGAGATAGAGATGATGAAATCAAGATGGCGTTGACTACTGTATACGACGCTCTGCGCAAAAAGGGCTACAACCCTATTAACCAGATTGTCGGCTATATCCTCTCTGAGGACCCAACATACATCACAACCTATAACAACGCACGTAATATCATCAGCAAAATAGACAGAGACGACCTTTTGGAAGCACTTGTAAAATCTTACCTTAACATCTGAGAAAGGATTGAATACAGTGGCAGAAAAAGAGTTTTCCACCTATAAGGGCAGACCTTTAGTGCGCTGTGGTGACGAGCTTTACTACGGAAGCATGGAAGATCGCTTTGTTATAAGAATGCAGATTAAGAGCAAGAACAACGTAAACGGTCTTGAGGTTGCAGACAAGGTTGTTATTCAACTGCTTTGCACAGACCCAGACTTAAGCCCTAGAAAACAGCTTGTTAAATCTAGCGAAAAGAACGGACTTTACCTTGCACTTGATATTGCAGACGTATGGCTCGAGCGAGCTCTAAAAATGTAATCAATAAACATTAAAGCCTGAGTATAACCTCAGGCTTTTTGTTTTGCATTATTCTATCTGAAAATTTTATTATTTTTTTAATAAAAGTGAAACATTTTTGCACTCTCAAGTGTTTTATAAGTGAAAGAGAATAATTACACATTCTTTATTCTGTATAAGAATTAAACCATAAAACATAAAGGAGCTGATTTTATGAAAAAGATGTTATCATGTCTGTTATGCGTATTAATGTTTAGTATGTTTTGTGTTGGCTCAATATCTGCCAATGGTGCAGAAACCGAATTAAGCAATACTGGTATTATATCAGGCGACTACGAATACGCTTATGACACCAAATCAACTATAAGAATAACAAAATACTTAGGCTCAGATTCTGTTGTTACTGTTCCTACTACTATCGACGGACTAGAAGTAGCAAGAATAGCTACCGAAGCTTTCGCAAAATCAGAAAATTTGACTGAGATTACTTTACCAGATTCTGTAACTGTTATTCAAAATTCAGTTTTTGCTGAATGCATTAATCTTTCGAAAGTTAACATTCCTCAATCTGTTACAGCTATCGATAACTATGCATTCAAAAACTGTGTAAGTCTTGAAACAATTACTTTACCTGCGAAAATAACAGGAATAAACAGAGGTGTATTTTCCGGTTGCGTTAATCTTAAAGAGTTAATAATTCCTGAATCAGTAGAAAAAATAGAAAAATATGCTTTTGAAAACTGTTCAAACCTTACTAACCTGCACATCACCGAGAAAGTTTATAAAATTGAACCTGAAGCTTTCTATGGTTGCTCTAACCTTTCGAATATTACAGTTGACGAAAACAACACTGTCTACGATAGCAGAGAAGACTGTAACGCTATCATAAAAACAAAAAGCAATTCGCTATTTTTAGGAGGGATAAACACCGTTTTCCCTGAATCCGTTACAACAATCAACGGATATGCGTTCTGCGGTCGTAAGAATTTAGATGATATTTCTATTCCTAACACCGTAACAGAAATTGGAGAAAGAGCTTTTTTTGGATGCACTAATCTTAAGAGAATAACAATTCCTGAATCAGTAACTACTATAAAAGACGCTGCTTTTTATGAATGTGTAAGTCTGTCAGAAGTAAATATACCTAAATCAATCTCAAAACTTCAGATGCACACTTTTTCTCATTGTACAAAATTGAGTGAAATATATATTCCTGAAACGCTAACTGAAATTGCAACATACGCATTCGCGGGTTGTGACATAAAATCAGTAGATGTTGACAAAAACAATCCTGTATATGATAGTCGAGAAAACTGTAACGCTATTATAGAAACTGCTACTGATACTATTATTTATGGTGGAAAATATACAACCATCCCAGAATCCGTATCCACAATCGGAGAAGCAGCTTATATATTCTCAGCAATTGAAAAGATCGCTATTCCAAATACTATTACAAATATCAAAGGCTCAGTATTCTCAGGATGTGATAATCTCGAGGAGATAACCTTGCCGAACACACTGGATGAAATCCCTTATGGTCTGTTTAATTGTTGCACTTCACTGAAAAAAGTAAACATTCCTGACAATGTCAAAAAAATTGAAAGCTACGCGTTTTATACTTGTTCTAGTCTTGAGAGTATAGAATTGCCAGAAAAATTAGAACTCATCGAAGAAAGCGCTTTTACAAACTGCAAAGCTCTGAAAGAAATCACCCTACCACAAAATATGTTAATAGTAGGTTGGTATACATTCTTAGGTTGTGATAACCTGACTGACATAACAATATTGAGCAATGAATGCTATATCCAAACAGATGGTCTTTCTTATGACATTCCTCACAGTATGCCATTTACTACAACTATTCACGCATATCTTAACTCTTATGCTGAGGGATATGCTTCTAGGACAAACAACCCATTTGTGCCGCTAAATCCGCTCGGAGATGTTGACGGTGATATGGGAGTTTCAGTACTCGATGCTACAAAAATTCAGCAATTCGCTGCTCAGTCAGCAGAACTTTCTAAAGCAGCACAGAGTATCGCAGACACTAACAAAGACAACGAGGTGTCTGTTTTAGACGCAACAACTATCCAGAGATTAATCGCTAAGATAATCACAGAATTCTAAACAATAAATGTAAGCTAACACTTATCTGCAAATAAAAAGCGTAGTGCTCTAAACACTACGCTTTTTTCTATTATAGAATAATTACTCATCTGATGATTCGTCGTAAGTTTCAACACACCAGCACTTTTTGTTACAATGTGGGCATGTGAGCTTACGAGTTTTTGGAGTGTGGTTAGCCCAGAACATCTCCCAGAACTTTGGTTTGAAAACTTCGTGACAGCATGGGCAGATGTAGGAAATCTTCTTGTAGTAATAAGGT
>JAUMXP010000068.1 GCA_030529125.1 Eubacteriales bacterium
AATAATCCTAAGGTGTTAATTCTTGACGAGCCTACCACAGGTCTTGATCCACAGACAAGAAAATTGCTGTGGTCTGTAATTTACGATTTACAGAAAAAAGACAATATGACAGTACTGCTTACAACTCACTATATGGAAGAAGCCGCAGATGCTGATTATGTTGTCATCATTGATAGTGGCAAAATTTCAGCTCACGGTACACCGCTACAGCTTAAAAACACTTATGCTTCTGACTTTATCACTATATATAACACAGATGAGCAAACAGTTAAAAATATGGGTGTAGAATACGAGAAGATAAAAGACGCATACCGTCTGTCTGTTTCTGATACATCAAAAGCTACACAACTTATCATAAAGCATCCTGATGCTTTCACGGATTATGAGATAGTCAAAGGTAAAATGGACGATGTTTTCCTGAATGTAACAGGAAAGAATCTTGAGGGAGGATTATCTAAATGAGTACATTCAACGCACTCTTAAAAAGAAACATAAAGCTTTTTTTCAAAGACAAGGGCATGTTCTTTACAGCACTTATAACACCGCTTATTCTGCTCGTGTTGTATGCTACATTTCTTGGTAATGTTTATCGTGATTCTTTCACAATGAATCTGCCTGCAAATCTCAAGATTTCTGATAGTCTGATTGATGGTCTTGTAGGCGGTCAGCTTATATCATCAATTCTTGCTGTATCATGCGTAACAGTTGCTTTTTGTTCAAACTTCCTTATGGTACAGGACAAAGCATCAGGTACAATTAAAGACCTGAAGATTACTCCTGTAAAGTCATCGACTTTATCATTGAGCTATTATATGGCAACTATCGTATCTACTTTACTTATTTGCTTTATTGCAGCAGGTATTTGCTTTGTCTATATTGCATTTGTAGGTTTCTATATGTCAGTAGCTGATATTCTGTTATTGTTCCTTGACATAGTTTTACTTGTGCTGTTTGGTACAGCGTTGTCATCTATTATCAACTTCTTTTTGTCTTCACAGGGTCAGATTTCGGCTGTAGGTACAATAGTAAGCGCTGGTTACGGTTTTATCTGCGGTGCTTATATGCCACTTTCTTCTTTTGACGAGGGCTTACGCAATGTGCTTTCGTTCCTGCCTGGTACATATGGTACCTCACTTGTACGTAATCATTGTATGGGTGGTGCACTCAGCGAGTTAGAAGGTCAGGGCTTGACTTCTGAAGCTATAGAGTCGCTGAAAGACTCGCTTGACTGTAATCTTTATTTTTTCTCAGACAAAGTCAGTGTTCCTGTTATGTATTTGATTCTAGGTGGCTGCGTTGCTTTGTTAGTTTTAGTTTACGTGCTGATGAACAAATTCAAAAAAGAAAGATAACAAAAAAGGGCGTTGTAGATAACGCCCTTTTTTATATTTTGATTATTTTAGCTGAAAAATCATTTGTAAAATCCGATGTATCTTTTAGTGCAAGCGAGAAAATATCAGATGCAGTGACATCAATATCGAATTGCTTTTTAGCATCAATAGACAGTCTGTCGTAGTCTTGCTTGGTCTTAGCTATGATAGGTAAGCTTGAGTTTTTGATGATTTTTGCACCAGTGTCGTTCATGCCGAGTACGCGTACGTACATAGCGCTTTTGCTTCTGTCATCTTTTGTGATTCCGAGTAGCGCGCTTATGATAATTCTTCTGATTCTAGCGAGTGTATATCGTTTTGTTTTTATATTACTATATAATTCTTCTAAAGAATTACTGCTTCTTGAACATTCAAATAATCTGTTGTGAAGTCCCTCTTGTACATCAGGCAGAATCTCAAAATCCTCTTTTTGCATAGTGCGAAGTTTGTACAGTATGGCAGTTTCAAGCTTTGAGATATCTGCGTAGTTTTCGATGTTCATACAGGTGAATTGCTCATAGCTTTTGTTTTCAAACAAAAGATTTCTGATATGAGTAGCGCTTGCGATAGTTTGCGATGTTATTTCGCTGTCGTGATCTGCACCCTTGCGCTTTATAGCGACAGGGGAGATACCAGTGTTATTTAGCGCTTTGATGTATTCGACAGCTAGCGTGTTGTTTGGTTTGCTCACAATTTGTGAATATGCATCTCCTGCGATATCCGCAACTGCGTTGTGTACCGCTTTAGGATAGTATTCTCCACATGCTAAATGTTCTCTGAGTTTATTTTCGAACGCTGTCTCGCTTAGTATATCAGCAGTTTTAATAAGTGTATCTGTATCGCTATCTTCGGCACCAAAGCACAGTATATCAACATTAAGTGCTTTTGCGATATCCACTCCGCCTTTTGCAAAGTCCTGTGCGCTCGAAACAGCAAAAACAGTCGGTAGTTCTACAACAAGGTCACAACCGTTTTGCAAAGCGCACAATGCTCTTTGATATTTGTCAACAACAGCTACATCACCACGTTGTACAAAACTGCCGCTCATGATAGCGACAACAGCATCTGCATGGTGCTTTTTTACTGTGTCAATTAGGTATTTGTGCCCGTTGTGAAACGGATTAAATTCACAGATTATCGCTGCTGTTTTCAAATATGTCACCTCTTTAAGAAAAAACTTGAAATATCTGTTAATTAGTATTATTATATTATATGTGATTAATTTAACATTTTCAATAGGAGGATATTTGTTATGAAAATTTTAGTTATCAACGCAGGTAGTTCATCTTTGAAATATCAGCTCATCGATATGGAAACAGAGCAGATGATCGCAAAAGGTAACTGCGAGCGTATTGGTATTGAAGGTTCTTTCATCGGACATAAAACTGCTGACGGCAGAGCTATGGAGAAAGAAGCAGTTATGGAAAACCACGCTCAGGCATTCATGGTTGTAAAAGATGCTTTGCTTGACAAGGAATTCGGTGTTATTGATAATCTTGACGAGGTTTCTGCAATTGGTCACCGTGTAGTGCAGGGTGGTTCTATTTTCAAGACTTCTGTTCTTATCAATGAGAAGGTTTTAGAGGATATCGACGGCTTAAGTCCACTTGCTCCACTTCATAACCCTGCTCACGTTCAGGCTATGAAGGGCTGCCTTGAAGTATTTGGCGAGAAGACACCTATGGTTGCTGTGTTTGATACATCTTTCCATTCAACAATGCCTGAAAAAGCATATATGTACGCTGTTCCATACGAGTTCTATGAGAAGTATGCTGTACGTAGATACGGTGCTCATGGTACATCACATCGTTATGTATCACATGAAATGGCAAAACTTATGGGTAAAGATATCAAAGATCTTAAGATTATCACATGCCATATCGGTAACGGTTCATCTATCACAGCTGTTGATGGCGGTAAGGTTGTAGATACATCTATGGGTCTTACTCCGCTCGATGGTATTATGATGGGTACTCGTACAGGTTGTCTAGATCCATCTGTAGTTACATTTATTGCTGAAAAAGAAGGCCTCTCTGCTAAAGAGATGGACACTCTGATGAATAAGAAATCAGGTCTTTTAGGTGTATCAGGTATTTCTTCTGATGACCGTGATGTTTCTGCTGCTGAAGAAGCAGGTAATGAGCGTGCACACCTTGCTCACGAGATGCTCTACTACCAGATTTCTAAGTACATTGGTCAGTACTACATCGCTATGGGCGGTTGTGATGCTATCGTATTCACAGCAGGTTTAGGTGAAAATCAGCCACAGCTTCGTAAGAGAGTATGCGAGTATCTTAAGGTGCTTGGTGTTACATTTAATGATGAAGCAAATGAGAACTGCAGAAGAGGTGTTTCTGGCACAATCTCGGCTGATGATTCTGCTATCCGCGTTGATGTTATCGCTACTAACGAAGAGCTTGTTATCGCTCGAGATACACAGGATATTGTTAACGCGCTTTAATTCTGTATTAGAATAATAAATATTAAAAATTTTGCCGTCGGGATAACCGACGGCATTTTTTTATATTGGGTTTGATGTCAAGTCTGAGTCGCCGGCTTCTGTGTGGTCTCTGAAAAGCAGAGAAATACACCACAAAGCTGACAATGCAACTACAACATAGATGATTCTGCTGACTATACCTGTTTGTCCGCCGCAAATCCATGCAACTATATCAAACTGAAACAAGCCTACGCTACCCCAGTTGATACCGCCGATAACAAGTAAAGTCAGTGCGATTTTATCCAGCATATTAAAACCTCCTAATTTTTATAGGCTGTTTTAATATTTTAAACATAAATCAAGAAATTATACTGAGATTAAATGAGAAATATAGTAAGTGTAGTAGTGATGATTCCCAAAGCAAGAAGAACAATAGCGATAATGCGTGTGAGTTTAACTGCTTTTTTAATTTTAAATTTATGAATCATAACATCTGCAGGCAAAGGGAATAGGAGAAACATAAGTCCAAGCACGAGCAGTGGGACTGATACCATATATGCACCAACTTCTCTTAAAAAAGAGAATACAAAAATTCCGATACCGATTGACATTACAAAAATACCGTTGATTGCACCGACAACCTTCGATACTTTTTCTCGCATATCGTAAAATTTGTTGGATTCAGTCTGGCAATCATCACAGCAATATATTTCATGATAAGTAATTTCTTTTGCACAGTATTCGCATTTTTTCATTGTGTCACCTTCAAAAACAGTATAGATGAATAATAACACGAATTTGCCTTTTTTTCAACACAAAATGCCCTGATTTTGTATTATTCTTGTCAAAAGTTATCTTTTTTATGCTCAAAAATTATCTTTTTATCTAATTTGAATAAATATTAAAATTTATTTTGTACGAAATATGAATTGAAAGAAATAGACCTATACTGTATAATTTATTAAGAAGAAAATGAGTCGTTGTGCTCTCTTCCAAATTATTTACCTTTAGGAGGTTAACATGAAAACAAAGAGAATTATCAGCTTGTTTCTTGCATTGATTCTTGTTGTTTCTTGTGTTTTTACTGTAACTTTTACAGCTAACGCAGAAACTGAGTACAATGAGTACGAAAAGATGCTCGAAGCTATCAAACCGGAAAATAATTACGGTCTTGCTGACACAGTAAACGAAGGTAAGATTATCCAGGCTTGGAACTGGTCTTACGCAAACATTATGAAGAACCTTACTAAGCTTGCTGAACAGGGCTTTACAACAATCCAGGTTTCTCCTCCAAACGAACTTAAGATGCCTACAAAGGGCGTTAAGGTTTGTGAGCCTGCTGTTAACGGCATAGCTCCAAACGGTTGGTGGATGTTCTATCAGCCAGCTGGCTTCCAGCTTAACGAGTCTACTGACAACGCTCTCGGTACAAAAGCTGAGTTTGTTAAAATGTGTGAAGAGGCTCACAAAATAGGTCTTAAGATTATCGTTGACGCAGTTATCAACCATATGGGTACAGATGATGACCACGTTGGTAAATATACTAATGATTCACTCGATCCTATGGATCACGTTAACCCACGTGCTGCTGAGTTCGAGCCTGAGCTCTTAGCTGCTAAAGCTTTCCATAGCCCATGGGTTGATATGACATACAAAGAGAACTACTGGGATGGTTGGTCAGATTACGATATCGAAGAAGACTTAACACAGCATTGTACATCAGGTCTTCCTGACCTTGCTACAGAGACACAGCTCGTACAGGATACTATCTACGATTACTTTGTAGAGCTTGTTGAAGCTGGTGCTGACGGTTTCCGTTTCGACGCTGCTAAGCATATCGAAACATCTCACGATACATATTTTGCATCTGACTTCTGGGAAGATACACTCTTAAAACTCAGAGAGAACTATCCTGACAAAGAATGTTACGCATACGGCGAAATCCTCAACAAGTGCGGTGACGGTCGTCCATTCTGGGAGTACACAGAGCTTATGGATGTTACTGACTCTTCATCATACTG
Organism: Eubacteriales bacterium; assembly: GCA_030529125.1. GTDB lineage: Bacteria > Bacillota > Clostridia > Oscillospirales > Acutalibacteraceae > Ruminococcoides. Next base: position 5,832 of record JAUMXP010000068.1, read on the forward strand.
GGGAATCAAAGACGCTGTTGTAAATATGGGTAACGGTGGTAACCCAACACCTTACTATCAGTCAGAAAAAGAAGGCTGTGACCCAACAACAGTTAACTTTACAAAAGAAAATGTTATCCAGTGGAACGAATCCCACGATACATACATCGACGGTGGTACATCTGCTCTTACAGTACAGCAGAGAAACAAGATCTGGGCATTAACAGCAGCACGTCAGGAAATCACAGGCGTTTACTTTGCTCGTCCAGATGATAGAACTGGTGCTAACCGCGCAGCTATCGAAGCAATCTGTGCTAACATCACTCTCGGTGATGCAGCTCTCACATCTTGGACATCTCCTGAAGTTAAGGCTGTTAACCAGTTTGACAACTACTTCGGCGATGCTTCTGAGTGGAACTCAACAGTTAATAAGGTTACTATGATTGAGCGTGGCGGCTTAGGTGCTACTCTCGTTAACCTTGGTGGTACTACAAAGGCTGTTTCTATGAAGGCTAACATCCTTGCTGATGGTAAGTATATCGATTCTATCACAGGCAACGAGTTCACAGTTGCTGACGGTCAGCTCTCAGGTTCTATCGGTTCTACTGGTATTGCTTGTATCTACTACGCAGATGATAAAGAGCCTATTATCGATATTCCAGACCCATCTGATGACCCATGGACATATCCTGTAGATCCAGCTACTGGTACATTCCCTGAATTTGAAGGTTACACAACTTTAGTTCTTTCTTCAAAGACATGGACTGATGCTTACATTTACTGCTGGAAAGAAGGCACACAGGATTATGCTGTTGCATGGCCAGGTACTCAGATGAAGCTCGTTACAGAAGATAACGGCTATGGCGAAAGACAGTGGGTTGCTTACATTCCAAGTGAGTACAATATGTACATTATCAACAATGGTAATGGCGGCGGTTCTAACCAGACTGCTGACCTTTCTGTTCCACAGAGCTCAGGTGTATGGCTTGATAAGCTCAATGCTAACGGCAACTGGACAGTAGGCTACTGGACACCTACATTCATCCCAACAAAACTTGGTAAAGATGATCCTGAGGATCCAACACAGCCAGATGATCCAACAGCTCCTTCAGACCCAACAGACGATTTCGTTCTCGGTGACGTAAACGGTGACGGCGAAGTTGCTATTATCGACGCTACTATGGTTCAGAGACACGTTGCTAAGAGTACAATACTTGAGGGTGTTGCATTCCTTGCTGGTGATGCTGATGAAGACGGTGATGTTGCAGTAGCTGACGCAACTCTCGTTCAGAGACATGTTGCTAAGTTTAACGATGATAATAACATCGGCAAAACTATAACATCTCCTTTTGAGCCTTATGCATAAAACAGATAATAATTGATTTTAGGGCGGACACTTCGGTGTCCGCCTTTTTGTGTGTACTTTTTTGTTTGTTTATGGTATAGTAAACATATACATTTATTTTGGAGGATATTATGCACATTCCATCTGCAGATACTGTCGATATTTCGGTCTTGTCTTTTGAAGATGCTATGAAAGTGAAAAACGCTGATAAATACGATGTTCAGCGTTGGCTTTATGTACCTGACTTTTACAGCGAATATCGTTATATTTTAGGTACAAAAGGAGATAATCCTCTGATTTGTATCGGCATCAATCCGTCTACTGCAGCTCCTGATGACCTTGATAATACGTTGAAGTCTGTTGAACGTATCGCTCACAACAATGGTTATGATAGCTTTATTATGTTCAATGTTTACGCTCAGCGGGCTACTAATCCTGATGACATGGAGCGCAATTTCAATGAGTTTTTACATAGTGAGAATATGAAAGCATTTGAATATGTACTTAAGCTATCTAAAACTAAAGCTTCTGTTTGGGCTGCATGGGGTAATATTATAGAAAAACGCGATTACTTGTCTGAATGTGTGCTTACGATGGCAGAGATAGGAAAGAGGTATAATGCTAAGTGGTTTACTGCCGGAAAAATATCGGCAAAAGGACATCCGCATCATCCGCTTTATCTTAAAAAAGACAGTGTTCTTGATCCTTTCGATATTGATAAATACTGTACTGAAATTTTGGATAAATGAGTATATATTAAAAGCGCCTTCACTGGTGCTTTTTCTTTTTGATTTATAGCTTGTTTGACAAATCATATTAATTACTGTAAAATGCAAGCGGTATAAATAAATAGGGAGGGGATGGTTTTTATGAAAAAACATCTTATTCTTATCGTGAATATTATACTTATTCTGGCGATTCTCGGCGGTTTATTCTACGCTATATATAAGGCGTCGTTCTTTAGTGATTCAACCGATAACGAAACTGTTGCTGAATCTATCGCTACTTTTGATGAGCCTACACAGCCACCTGAGGTTTATGATATAGGTATTATTCAGCGTAGTGATGTAGAAAACTGCAATAATATTTATCAAGGCTTTATTGCACAGCTTGCATCTAACGGCTATGTTAATCAGAATAATATAAACTTGGATTATCGTCTTATTGAAAACAGCAAAAAATGCAAGGAAGCTATACAGGAGTTTATCGATGAGGAATATGACCTTATTTTCTCTATTGGTCCGTTTGCGACTAAACTTGCAGCTTCTATGACTGATGAGATACCGATTGTTTTCGCAGGAATAGAAGAGCCTGAGCAACTTGACTTCATTAAATCCAACGAAGCACCTGGCGGTAATGTAACGGGTGTATCGGACTACACAC
>JAUMXP010000069.1:0-3094 GCA_030529125.1 Eubacteriales bacterium
TAAAGAGTATCACAATCTGCTCTTAACGTGCGAGAGTGAAGACTTCTTTGTACCTGAATATATGCATTTTTTGTCTGATGTTTCAAGACGACAGATGAGGGGTATGTGTTCAGTTTTCGGCATTAAAGTAGCAGACACGCTTGTCAGCTGTGCTATGACTGTATCGTATACTGATTTTTCTGTTATTTTAGGCGCTGTTGCGACACATCCACAGCATAGAAAACATGGTTACGCAGGCTGTGTTGTCAGTGCGCTTGCTAATAAATTCAAAGACATCGGCAACGTATATATTTATACAACAATAGAAAAGAATACCAGATTTTACGAAAAGCTTAGTTTTACTGTCTGTGGCAGATGGGTTAAGTTTACTTTTGGGGGATAGACTTTGAATAATTTATTTGGGTTTGATGATAGTTTAATAGAACTTTCTCAGAAAGCACTTGATATGTGCAGTGAAAGCTTTAAGAAAATTCAAAAAATTCAGGAATATAATCAACAGAAAATGCTGAAAGCATTTCAGCTTGCGGGTGTATCTGAGAGTCATTTTTCAGGCTCTACAGGCTATGGCTATGACGACAGAGGCAGAGATATCTTAGATAAGGTATATTCCTATGTTTTTGACGCTGAAGATGCATTGGTAAGACATAATTTTGTAAGCGGTACACACACACTTGCTGTTGCACTTTTTGGTATGCTCAGACCAGGGGACGAGATGGTGTGCGTTACAGGTACACCATACGATACTATTCAGGGTACTATTGGTATTAACTCGGATTATAGTGGCTCTTTGAAGGATTTCGGCGTTAAATATAGTCAGGTAGAACTAAAGAGTGACGGCACTGTAGACCTTGATGCTGTTAGAGAGGCTGCCAGCAAACATCCGAAAATGATATATATACAGCGTTCACGCGGTTACTCTACACGTCATTCACTGCTTTGCAAAGACATTAAAGCTATTTGTGATGTTGTCAGAAGCGTTACTGACAAATCGATAATCATGCTTGATAACTGTTATGGCGAGTTTGTAGAGTGTGATGAACCACTGTCAAGTGGTGTTGATATTATGGCAGGTTCTTTGATTAAGAATCCCGGTGGTGGTATAACACCTACAGGTGGATACATAGCAGGCAGAGCTGATTTAGTGAAGATGTGCTCATACAGACTGACTACTCCTGGCACTGGTAAGGAACTAGGCTGTACTTTATCTATACTCAGAGAGATGTTTATGGGTGCATTCCATGCTCCTCAGGTTGTTGGCGAAGCACTGAAAACTGCCGCTTTTACTGCTGCATTATTTGAACTTCTGGGATATGATGTTGACCCTAAGTTTGATGAAGACAGGGGAGATATTATCGAAGTTGTCAAGTTACATAACAGCGAGAATCTGATTGCTTTTTGTAAAGGTATTCAGGCAGGCTCTCCAGTTGATAGCTTTGTAACTCCTTATCCGTCAGATATGCCTGGATATGACTCAAAGGTCATTATGGCTGCGGGCGCGTTTACTTTAGGCTCTTCAATCGAACTTTCTGCTGATGCGCCTTTACGTGAACCTTATGCTGTATGGATGCAGGGCGGACTCAATTTCAACAGTAGTAAGGTTGGTATTATGCTCGCTGCACAGGAAGTTTTGAATAGCAATAAATAATAAAAAGCTCTTGCGTTTTGCAAGAGCTTTTCTTACTTTTTCCTTAAGTTTTTGAAAAAATCAGTCAAAATTTTGCTGCATTCATCTTCCATAATGCCGCCCTCGAAATGCGGGTGAAATGAATTTGGCATTTCGAGTATGTTCAGCGTTGAGCCACAGCAGCCGAAGTTTTTATCGTACGCACCGAAATATACATTAGGTATACGTGCGTTGACTATTGCTCCTGAGCACATAGGGCAAGGCTCAAGGGTCACGTATATATCACACTCCCACAGCCTCCAACCGCCTAGCTTTTCGCAAGCTTTGTTGATAGCTTCTATTTCAGCATGGGACAGAGCGTTCTTCGATGTTTCTCGTCTGTTTCTGCCAGTTGAGATTATTTCACCGTTTTTGACTATTACGGCACCAACCGGGACTTCGCCCTCATCATAGGCTTCTTTAGCAAGAGCTAAAGCCTGCTCCATAAATTCATTGTACATAAATATTACCGCCGATTAATATTATAGCTGATACTAAAGAAATAACAGTAAAAATAATTAAAGTAGGGCTTTTGCAAACTGTTCTGACTTTTTCGTTAAACGGTAAATCGTTGTTTGAACCACTAAGCTTGAAGAATCCTTTATATTTACTGCACAGTATAGTGAAGCTGATAATACCCAGTAACGCAATAATAAATATACAAGCAAGATATATCATATTAATGTAATATTCATCGAATATATTGTTTGCGTACAATATGGATAATGTTACACTAAAGCCGTTATTTATAAAATGTATAATCATCGCAGGTAATAGCGAATTTGTCTTAACTGTGATGAATCCAAGTACTAATCCTACAACTAAAGTAAATGGAATCTGAGTGAAGTTGCCGTGCATTAAGCTGAATGTGATACCTGATACAAGGATAGCGAGTGCGTCTGAGTGCTTTCTTAATACACCGAGGATTAATCCTCTAAATGCAAATTCTTCTACCAATGCAGGAAGCAGGGCAACAGTTACATAAGCTAGCACGATGTCGATTACAGAACTGTAGCTATAGCTCATATCAAACTCAGCATCAACGCCTGTTGAGTCAAATAAAGACAGCACAAGCTCAGAAACATAGTTTCCTGTGAATGCTACAGCAAAACCGAAACTGCAAAGCAGAAATGTCAGCTTGGTGCCGACTTTTTCAAGAGGGAAAATCTTGCCTAAGTCTTTTTTCGCTATTATACTATATATAATAGCTACTCCGAAAAAGGCTACTAAAGACGCAAGTCCGTTTAGAAGCATTTCGTATCTATCGCTAATTTGGTAACCTAAATCAAACACTGAAGATAAGAACGTAGCGATTGTTACTACGATTGACATAGCGCCTAAATAAATCAGTAATATTGCACCTGCTTTATTAGCGTCTTTTTTCAGCGATCTGCTGTACATATATGTATCGTATTCTTGTTGAGAGTTAAA
>JAUMXP010000069.1:3104-8480 GCA_030529125.1 Eubacteriales bacterium
ATATACTCCTTAATCGTTTTTATATATAATAATACAAAAAAATCCAAAAATAATTCTTGACAAACATAATAAAAGAATATATAATACACAAGAACAATAAAGCAAAGCAGAAATGCTTTCACCTGTGGGGTGTCGTCTGCACGGGTCAATACCTTTCTTACAGCTATTACTGTAATTGATTTGTATTGCCATGCGGACAGAAGTATTTCTGTTCGCATTTATTATTTGTATAATAACTTTGGAGGTGCTTACCATAGGCACAAAGGAAATTCAGATCAACGAAGAAATTCGTGATAAAGAATTACGTATCATAGGAGAAGACGGCGCTCAGCTCGGTATTATGAGTGCTACACAGGCGCTCGAAATCGCTGCTGAGAAAAATCTTGATCTTGTTAAGATTGCTCCTCAGGCTACACCGCCAGTCTGTAAGATTATGGACTACGGCAAATATCGCTTCGAACAGGCTAAGAGAGAAAAAGAAGCCAGAAAAAATCAGCATGTAGTTAATATTAAAGAAATCAAGCTTTCTCTTAATATCGATACTCATGATTTTAACACTAAGCTCAAAAATGCTCATAAGTTCTTTGCTCATGGCGATAAAGTCAAAGTTTCTATCAGATTCAGAGGTAGAGAAATGGGCCACGCAGAATATGGCTATGATACAATGCAGAAATTCGCTGAGGCTTGTCAGGAAGTGGCTAATATCGAAAAGCCAGCTAAGCTTGAAGGTCGTCAGATGCTCATGTTCCTTGCACCAAAGTCAGGAAAGTAATTAAAGGAGGACACTACTATGCCTAAAATTAAAACACACAGCGGAGCTAAAAAGCGTTTCAAACTTTCTAAGAACGGTAAGGTTATCCGCGCTCATGCTAACAAAAGACACATTCTGAACAAAAAGACAACTAAGCGCAAGAGAGGCTTGAGACAGAACGTTGTTGCTGATAAGACAAATGTAGCACAGGTTAAGCGCTTAATCCCTTACAAATAATCGCTTATTCATTCTAAAATTCGGAGGTAACATATAATGGCACGTATTAAAGGCGCGATGATGACTCGCAAAAGAAGAAAAAAGACATTAAAACTTGCTAAAGGTTATTTTGGTGCTAAGAGTAAGCACTTTAAGATGGCTAAACAGGCTGTAATGAAGTCTGGCAATTATGCATACATCGGTCGTAAGCAGAAGAAGAGAGATTTCAGAAGACTCTGGATTACTCGTATCTCAGCTGCTTGCAAAGCTAACGGCACAAACTATTCAACATTCATGAATGGTCTTAAAAAAGCTGGTATTACACTTAACCGTAAGATGCTTTCAGAGATCGCAATCGCTGATCCTGCTGCATTCACAGCTTTAGTTGAACAGGCTACAAAAGCATAAAAAGCTATAACTGCGTTTGGGGTTTAACCCCAAACGCTTTTGCTTATTATACAGGAATTCTTTTATGGACATAATTTATAGTAAAGATAACAATACAATCAAATATATTTCTAAGCTTTTATCAAGCGCAAAATTCAGACGTGAAGAACAGCGTTTTGTTATTGAAGGCGTGCGTCTGTGCGAAGAAGCTGTTAAAAACGAGTGCGTAGTAGACTATCTGCTATATTCTAAAACAGCGTCTGATAAGTATAGCGACCTTATTTCTCAGCTTGAAAATAAGGCTAAACACACATTTTGTGTTGATAATCGCATATTTTGTGCTTTGTCAGATACGAAAACACCACAGGGTGTGCTTTGCGTTGTAAAAACACTTGACAAAAATATACACTTTGATAAAATTAAAAAGAATGGAATAATATTGGCTCTTGAAAATATTCAGGATCCGTCTAACCTCGGGACAATGCTGAGAACTGCCGACGCCTTAGGCGTTAGTTCTGTTGTGTTGTCCGCTTCGTGCTGTGATATTTATTCACCAAAGGTAGTCAGAGGCAGTATGGGTGCTGTGTTCAGGATACCTGTATGTATTACAGACGATCTAAAATCTTTTATCAGTGATTTCAATAACTTTGGTACATCATACGCTTGTGTTTTAGATGATACTGCTGTTACGTTGGATAAGGTGGAGTTTAAAGCTCCGGTGCTTTCTGTTATTGGTAACGAGGGTAACGGTATTACTGATGAGATTATAAGTGTATGTACACATAAGCTGTATATACCTATGAAAAACAACGCTGAATCACTTAATGCTGCAGTTGCTGCCAGCATTATTATGTGGGAAATGATTAAATGACAAACACCACTAAGTATTGGATATGGCTTTCTTTGAGCATCGGCACAAACAATAAAAAGCAAAAGAGAGTTTTTGAAACTTATGACAGTATAATTGATTTTTATAGCGGCGGAATCTATGAATGGAGATTGAGCGGTATTTTCTCTGAAAAAGAGATTAATTCGCTTATATCTACCAAACTTTCTGATGCGCAGGAAGTTATAGATAAATGCAAGAAGTTAGGCTTTGACATCATCTGTTTTGATGATAGTAATTATCCGTCTAAACTCCTTAATATTCCTGATCCGCCTTGTGTACTATACGTATGGGGTAAACTGCCTGATGTTGATCATAGACTTAGCATAGCTATGGTTGGTACACGTAGTGCTACTCAGTATGGTGTTATGACTTCTCATGTTCTGTCAGCAAGTTTATCTAAACTTGGTGTTGTAGTTGTCAGCGGTGGTGCTCAGGGTATTGATACTGCATCTCATTTAGGCGTGCTCGAAGCATCAGGCGCTACTATATGCGTACTAGGTTGCGGCATTGACTATAAATATCTTATGTCTAACGCATCTCTTCGCAAAAACATATCAAGCACTGGTGCGGTTATATCTGAATATCCACCGGGAACTAAATCGTATCCGTCTAATTTTCCGGTCAGAAACAGGATTATCTCAGGTTTATCCGATGGTGTTATAGTTGTTGAAGCTGACCTGAAGAGCGGTTCGCTTATCACTGTTAATCATGCACTGGAACAGGGCAGAGAAGTGTTCGCTGTTATGGGTAACATCAACTCGCGCTATTCAAGCGGCACTAATAAAATGATCAAAGACGGAGCAATTCCTGTAACATCCTATATGGACGTTATAGAAGCTTTTCCTCAGTATAAAATTAAATCTGATGATGTAAACATTGAACTTTCAGGTCAGAATAACACTGAGCTAAATAATGCTCCTGTTTTGCACAAAGATAACCTGAATTTATCACAGACGGTTGAGCGTATCTATCGTTGTATCGGTAACGAACCGATTCATATTGATGAGATAGTAGCTAAAACCGATTTGCCTGTCAGCAAGGTTTTGCAATCGCTGACAGAACTAGAATTACTTTCGCTTATTTCTTGCCAACAAGGCAGATTATATAAATTAGCTTGATTTTTTAGGAGGACAAAAATGTCTAATCTTGTTATCGTTGAGTCTCCAGCTAAAGCAAAGACTATCAAAAAATATCTTGGTAAGGACTTTGACGTTGTTGCGTCTATGGGTCATGTTAGAGATTTGCCATCTGCACGTCTGAGCGTTGACCTTAATAACGATTTTGCTCCAAGATATGAAATTATTAAAGGTAAAGAAAAACTCGTTGACGAGCTTATCGAGTTATCAAATAAAAGCGACCATGTTTATCTCGCGACTGACCCTGATAGAGAGGGTGAAGCTATTTCATGGCATTTAGCGTATTTACTTAATCTTGACTTAGAGAAGAGTAATCGAGTTGAGTTTAACGAGATTACAAAAACAGGTATCGCTAACGGTATGTCTAATCCACGTTCTATCAATATTGACCTTGTAAATGCTCAGCAGGCTCGTCGTATTCTCGATAGAATTGTTGGCTATAAGCTCAGTCCGTTTGTATCACAGAAGATTCACAGAGGTCTGTCAGCTGGTCGTGTGCAGTCTGTTGCTGTACGTATAGTTGTTGACAGAGAGCTCGAAATCAGAGCTTTCACACCTGAAGAATATTGGAGCATCGACTCTAAACTAGTTGCTAAAGGTTCACGTAAGGCGTTCCCAGCATCTCTTTATGGTGATGAAAACGGCAAAATTAAAATTACATGTAAAAAAGAAGCAGACAAGATTCTCTCTGATCTTGACGGTGCTGACTTTGTTATCAGCAAAGTAAAGAATTCAACCAGAAAGAAATCCCCGGCACCACCATTTATTACATCAACACTCCAGCAGGAAGCATCAAGAAAGCTCGGCTTCCAATCTAGAAAGACTATGAAAATTGCTCAGGAGCTCTACGAAGGTGTGGAAATCGAAGGTATCGGTGCTATCGGTCTTATCACATATATGCGTACTGACTCACTTAGAGTATCTACTGATGCAGTTAATGAGGCTACTAAATATATCGGTGAGAATTTCGGTGATAAGTATTTACCATCAAAGCCTAGATTCTTCAAATCTCGTTCTAACGCTCAGGATGGTCACGAAGCTATCAGACCTTCAACACCATCTTTAGCTCCTATGAATATCAAATCCAGCTTATCATCTGACCAGTTTAAGCTATATAAACTTATCTGGGATAGATTTATGGCTTCACAGATGGCTGATTGTGTTCAGAAAACCACACAGGCTGACATTACAGCTAACGGTTATGTTTTCAAGGCATCAGGATATAAAGTTGATTTTGATGGATTTACTGTACTTTATACTGAGAGCAAGGACGAAGCTCAGGAGAAAGAAACTCAGCTTCCACCACTTGAAAGCGGCACAGTTTGTAAAGTTAAAGAACTTTTACCAAACCAGCACTTTACACAGCCACCATCAAGATATACTGAAGCATCTTTGATCAAAGCTATGGAAGAATACGGCATCGGCAGACCTTCTACTTACGCTGCTACAATTTCTACAATTACAGGCAGAGAGTATGTTAAGCGCGAAGGCAAGATGCTCGTGCCTACTGAGTTGGGCGAAACTCTGGCTCAGCTTATGAAGGATCGTTTCCCTAAGATTGTTAATGTTAAGTTCACTGCTCAGATGGAACAGGATCTCGATACTGTTGAGAATGGCGATGTTGAGTGGGTTAATCTGCTTAACACATTCTATGTTGATTTTGAGAAGACTCTCAAAAAAGCTAAGAATGATATGGCTGGCGTTAAGCTCCAGCTCAAAGAAGACGAAACAGATATCATCTGTGAGAAGTGTGGCAAAAAGATGGTCGTTAAAGTTGGCCGTTATGGTAAGTTCATCGCTTGTCCGGGATATCCTGAATGTAAGAATGTTAAGAAATTTGTTGAAGAAGTCGGCACTGTTTGTCCTAAGTGTGGTGGCAACGTAATTATCAAACGCACTAAGAAAGGCAAAACTTTCTACGGATGCAGTAACTATCCAGCCTGCGACTTTGTATCTTGGTACGAGCCTGTTGCAGAAAAATGTCCTCAGTGCGGAGA
>JAUMXP010000223.1 GCA_030529125.1 Eubacteriales bacterium
AAAAGGTGAGGTTGAGACTGAGGCTGACGAGTCTTATACAAGCCACAACACAACTTTGCTTGATGTACAAGGTACAGTAGATAAGATTATGACTACTGATTATGTGAAAGAGATGTTGCAGTATTAATATATTTTACATATAGGAGAATTGAACAATGGCTGATAATTATAATGTTAATTGGAAAGAAAACGGCAAGTTGAAGTTACTGATAATCGTTGGTACACGACCTGAGATTATCAGACTTGCGGCTGTTATCAATAAGTCAAGACAGTACTTTGATACTATCCTTGCTCATACAGGTCAGAACTACGATTATAATTTGAATGGTGTTTTCTTTAAGGACTTAGAGCTTGAGGATCCTGACGTTTATCTTGATGCAGTAGGTGCTGACTTAGGTGAGACAATGGGTAATATTATTGCAAAGTCATATCAGCTTATGGCTCAGATTAAGCCTGACGCGGTGCTTGTACTGGGTGATACTAACTCTTGTTTGTCAGTAATCGGTGCTAAGCGTCTGCATATACCGATTTTCCATATGGAAGCAGGAAACCGTTGCAAGGATGAGTGCTTACCTGAGGAGACAAACAGAAGAATTGTTGATATAATATCTGACGTAAACTTAGCGTATAGCGAGCATGCAAGAAGATATCTTGCTGATACAGGTCTGCCAAAGGAGCGTACCTATGTGACAGGCTCACCTATGGCAGAAGTGCTTCATAATAATTTGGATAAAATCGAAGCATCTGATGTGCATGCAAGACTCGGACTTGAAAAAGGTAAGTATATTCTTCTCTCTGCTCACAGAGAAGAGAACATTGATACAGAGAAGAACTTTCTCTCGCTTTTCAATGCGATTAACGCGATGGCTGAAAAGTACGATATGCCTATTTTGTACTCTTGTCATCCACGCTCAAGAAACAGATTAGAAGCTAGCAACTTCGTACTTGATCCTCGAGTGATCCGCAACGAGCCGCTTGGTTTCCATGATTACAACTGCTTACAGATGAATGCTTTCGCAGTTGTATCTGACTCAGGTACTTTACCTGAGGAGAGCTCGTTCTTCACATCAGTTGGTCATCCATTCCCAGCAGTTTGTATCCGTACTTCAACAGAGCGTCCTGAGGCTTTAGACAAAGCTTGCTTTGTGCTTGCAGGAATTGATGAAAAGAGCCTTTTGCAGGCGGTTGATGTAGCTGTTGAGATGAATAAAAATGGTGATTTAGGTATTCCAGTTCCTGATTATGTTGATGAGAATGTTTCTGATAAAGTTATTAAGATCATTCAGTCATATACAGGTGTAGTTAATAAAATGGTTTGGAGAAAGTATTAATATGAAAATATTAGTTACCGGCGCTAAGGGAATGGTAGGTCAAGCCCTTTGTGCAAATTTAAAAAACATAAGAGATGGTAAAAACCGCACAAGATCTAATATTATAGTTGACGAAGTTTTTGAGTATGATATTGATTCAACACAGGAACAACTGGAAGAATACTGCGAAAAGGCAGACTTTGTCTTTAACCTTGCGGGTATAAACAGACCACAGAATAACGAGGAGTTCATGCAGGGTAACTTCGGCTTTGGATCAAAGTTGCTTGATACTCTTAAAAAGTACAACAACAAAGCAACTGTCATGCTCTCTAGCTCCATACAGGCTACACTCATAGGCAGATACGGCGAGAGTGACTATGGTAAGAGTAAGCTAGCAGGTGAGGAATTGCTCTTTAGCTATGCTCAGGAAACAGGAGCTAAAGTTGCTGTTTATCGTTTTCCTAACCTTATGGGCCATTCACGTCCTAACTATAATTCCGCTGTTTCTACTTTCTGTAACGCAGTAGCAAACGATCTGCCATTTACAGTTAATGACAGAAACGCCCAAGTAGAACTTCTTTATATAGATGACCTTATTGAGGGTATGTATGATTTACTGGAAGGTAAAGAAAAGCACTGTGACTACGATGGGTTGAATCCTATTGAGAGTGA